>CAYMMR010000001.1:0-2324 GCA_964391545.1 uncultured Nitrospinota bacterium
GGAATTGAAACCGCATTGTGCCGCCGGTGGCGGTGCGGGTAGTTCAATTTCATTGAGCCTATAAGGAATTGAAACTCTGAACAATTCTATTGTCATCGCCGAAGACACACATTTCATTGAGCCTATAAGGAATTGAAACTTGTATCGCCGTCATTGCCCCCGATTGGAACAATTAATTTCATTGAGCCTATAAGGAATTGAAACTAAGTTCCAGTGTCTATAAATCTATGGGTTCTTAATTTCATTGAGCCTATAAGGAATTGAAACTATATCCACATTCCCATAGCGATTTCTAATTTGCGAATTTCATTGAGCCTATAAGGAATTGAAACTACTAAATCCATGAATTGAGGAATTGCAACCAGCACATTTCATTGAGCCTATAAGGAATTGAAACTAGGAAGCGCTGCTAAGATACGCATAGAATCAAGGATTTCATTGAGCCTATAAGGAATTGAAACAAATATCTGGGTCGAAAATATCAGACACAATTACTGATTTCATTGAGCCTATAAGGAATTGAAACAAATATCCAGGACGATGGTTCTGGTTTATAAAAAAATTTCATTGAGCCTATAAGGAATTGAAACTGAGTAGGTGTTAAGTTAGAATTGGAAAGCAGGAAATAATGTAAAAGCGGATATGAGGGACATGCTTTGGTAGACAGAACAGAAAGATGGGTGAGATAAAACAGCAGAATGAAATCAGAGGGATTGTTTCATGGCTGCGGGAACAATTATTACGGCTCTTATTTCCGCTGACTCTTGTATGGCTTTTCTTGGGAATGTTTTCCCTTGAAATTGACAAACTCTTTGGTTTGATATTGATACCAGAGGGACACAGACTTCACAATATCATCGAGGTTATTATAGCCGTTATAGTTCCTGTTATCCTTATTGTTATCTTTGGTGCCATATCACTCTCTCTTTACCGCAGGTGGCATGGTTTTATGCTGGTGCCGCAATCCATATCCCTGTCTTTTCTTATAATTCGCCTGTTTATCTATGCACCGCTGTTATTTGTATTGCTTGCGGTAATTTCCTTTGTGGGTTGGTGGTTGTTGGTTGTTATGCCATTTGAAGACCCTAAACATACACAATATGGTTTGTCGGCTGTCTTTGCTTCAGTTATTTACCCGTCTATACTGGCACCGGCAGTTACGGTGATAATTGTATGGTTATCGGCAATACGAAGACAAAAGAGGGTTTTGGGATGAGCAAAATTGCCGTTTTAGGCATCTTTTTTCTCGTTAATGCAGTGGCGCTCTTTTGCGTTTTCAACCCGTGGATTAAAGACTGGGCTGCGCAAGGCACCGTATTGCTCGTTCTGGAGGCGGTCTTTTTTATTTTAATAGGCGTGCCGGTATTTCTCTATCACTTTATCAGAAATAAAAAGGCATTCGGACAGAGTCTTTCTGATTCGGTAGAGTCAGTGTTGAATTTTCTTGCCGGCTGGGTATAACTCTTATGGGTGTAACTCATATCCCCTTGAGATTTGTAACTTATATCGTCCTTACCTCATCAGTGTTGTTTGTTGGTTATGCAGAGCCATCCATTAATATCTTTACGGCGTGGAATATTCTCCCCATTGTTGTCGCATTGATTATCCTCCACTATACGGATAGGGCAGTTGACAGCAGCCTGCCAAAACAGTTGGGAATATACGGGTTTGTGTCCTTTACTGGAGGGGTTGTAGTTATTGCGCATCTGGCATGGCTTTTGGACTGGGGTAAAACAGCGACAGGTTCATCTACATCTGCGCTAATGTTTGTAACCCTTCCCATTCTTGCTCTATTATCAGGCTGTATTGGCTGGCTTATTGGGTGGTGTATAGGACTTATTCTCAACCGTCATTCAAATTAAGGTTTTGTATTTTCAGCTTCAGTAGTTAATTGAAACAAACCTGCCAAAGATTTTCCAGAAATTGCCATTCCAGCAAATATGTAATAAAATTTTATATATGAAGACCTCTCTTTTAAATCTTGATAATCTATGTTTATCTGCATCCCAAAATAATTTCAATGTATATATTTCGTAACTATTCAGCAAATTACAATATTCCCCCTTAATAAAGGGGGTTGGGGGGTTGTTTAAACTTTAATGCAGTGTATTACAACCCCCTTTGTCCCCCTTTTATAAGGGGGAATTTAATGGAAATTTATTTGCTGAATAGTTACTATATTTCAATCTTTGAGATTGCTTCACCGGAGCCTGCCATGAGCGATGAAGCAAGATTGCTTCGCTTCGCTCGCAATGACACAAGCGAAGGGGCTCGCAATGACACAAGCGAAGGGGCTCGCAATGACACAAGCGAAGGGGCTCGCA
>CAYMMR010000001.1:2424-25004 GCA_964391545.1 uncultured Nitrospinota bacterium
ATGACACACAACGCAAAAGTATCATTGCGGTAAGGGTCGGTGGATTGGAGAAGATAAAATCGTCTGACAAATCCGGAAATTTACAGTAAACTTGTAATATACACTATGGAGCAATACAAAACAGAAAATTCGGGATTATCCATTCCTACAGATGAAATCACTATGCCAAAGGCATGCTATCATTGCGGGCAGACGCTGCCTGCCGGGCCTTTCCTTGAAATAATTGACGGAAAGGATTTGTTTTTTTGCTGCCAGGGGTGTCTGTCTGTCTGCAAATACATATATAATGCCAATCTTGGAGGCTATTATGAAAAGAGAAATGCGAACAGGCCTCAAAAACCTCCCGAACTGCCTGATAATTATATGGCAATAAATGAAGACCCAAGGCTCGTAAAGGATTATGGAAATCTCAAAGAGGCGTCTCTTATAATAGAAGGTATTCACTGTTCTGCCTGTATATGGCTTATAGAAAAGGTAATCGGCGGAATAGACGGCGTATCTTCTGCGGGGGTAAACTTTTCAAATAATAGGGCAAAGGTGAGATGGCAGGGAGAAAAGACGAGTTTGAAAGAGATTATTCGCAGTATAGCCTCGTTTGGTTATAATGCGATACCCTACGACCCGTATATTATAGAAATACCCCTGACCCTCAAAAACAAAGACATCCTCATAAGGATAGCCATAGCCGGTTTCGGCACGGCAGCGGCAATGTTTATGGCCGAAGGACTATATGCAGGGTATTTCTGGGGAATGGATGAGAGGTTAAGGTTTTTTTTTCACTGGCTCAGTCTTATCGTAACGATGCCTGCCGTATTTTATTCTGGAATGCCATTTATAAAAGGGGCATACAACGGCATAAGAAACCGCAGTATAACAATGGATATGCCGATTGCCTCAGGAGTTCTCATAACATTCCTATACAGCGCATGGGCTACGGTCAATAATCTCGAATATGTATATTTCGATTCTGCTGCAATGTTCATATTTCTTATACTGATGGGCAGGTATTTCGAATCCTCTGCCAAAAGAAGGGCAGGAAACATAACGGAAAGGCTTCTCAGCCTCAGGGCAAAAACGGCTACGCTCGTTAAAGATGGCATAAGAAAATCCGTCCCTGTTCATTCTATAAAAGCAGAAGACATCATAGAAGTAAAACCCGGAGAGAAAATACCCGTTGACGGCGTAATTATAGAAGGAATATCGAGGGTTGACGAATCCATGCTTACAGGCGAATCTATGCCGGTAAAAAAGACAACAGGCGCTAATGTTTCCGGCGCAACGATTAATATTGACGGAACTTTTTTATTCAGGGCAACCGGGGTCGGCGAAGATACAATCCTTTCCAAAATAATCCGCATGGTCGAAGACGCCCGGACACAAAAGGCGCCTTTGCAAAATATTGCCGACAGAATCGCCGCATATTTCGTCCCTGCAATTACGGCAATTGCAATACTTACATACATCTATTGGTCTGTCCGCGACCCCGCTCACGCCGTCCTATATACCGCTGCAGTGCTGATAATCTCATGCCCCTGCGCACTCGCCCTTGCCACGCCGGCTGCAATTATTACAGGAACCGGGGCGGGAGCAAAGGAGGGTATATTGATAAAAAGCGGCGAGGTGTTAGAAAACATCCACAGGGCAACCCATATAGTATTCGACAAAACAGGGACGATTACCGAAGGGAAAATCGGCGTAACGGATATAATAGCGGCCGGCAATCGGCGGTCGGAGGGGAGGGAAAAAGAAGTTCTAAGGCTTGCTGCATCCATCGAGCAATTCTCGGAACACCCAATAGGAAAGGCTATTGTAAGAGAGGCTGCGGAGACAAAAACAGACCTTTATTCAAAGATTGAAGATTTTACTTCGTATTCCGGAAAGGGAATAGAGGGAGGCGTTAAAAATCTCAAAGTGATAATCGGAAGCAAAAAGTTTATCATCGAAAGGGGATTAGAGGTGACGGAAGAACTCCTTTCCGCCGAAGAAATTCTAAACAGAGAGGGGAAGACATCCGTTTTTGTATCCTACGGCCCGCAGGTTTCCGGTATTATAGGGGTATCGGACAGGATACGAGAAGGCGCCCTATCCGCCGTAAAGAATCTTAAAAATATAGGGCTAAAAGTTACCATGCTGACAGGGGATAGCAAAAAAATTGCAGATGTCGTTGCAAGAAAAGCAGGAATAGAGAATATTATCGCAGAGGTCTTGCCCCATGATAAGGAGGCGGTTGTAAAAAGGCTTCAGGATGCCGGAGATGTGGTCATCATGGTTGGGGACGGCATAAACGATGCGCCTGCCCTTGTCAGAGCCGATATAGGCATTGCCGTAGGATCGGGGATAGACGCCGCAATAGAGTCGGCGGATATAGTGATATTAAACAGTAATCCGCTCTCTGTTCTGAATGCAATAAAACTGTCCGGAAAAACATTTAAGGTAATCAAGGAAAACCTTATGTTTTCCTTTTTTTATAACATCCTGTTAATCCCCCTTGCCTCTATGGGATATGTAGCGCCTGTATTGGCTGGAATTGCAATGCCCTTGAGCTCACTGATAGTTATCGGGAACTCAATAAAAATCGGAAGGGGAAAACTATAATGGAGACTTTATATTTCATAATTCCTGCGGTCATATATCTATGCCTTGTAGCCCTCGTATTTTTAATCTGGGCGATAAAGACAGGGCAGTTCGAAGATATGGAGGGGCCGAGGCACAGGATATTCTTCGATGATGAATAGTTTTTAATGCCGCACCTCCTTTTTTTTCGCTTCCGTTATTTTTTCTTTTGCTCTATTTTAACCTCCCTCAATCCTCCCTTAAAATAAGGGGGGAGGAAGGGGGTTGAACAAAAGAAAATTTAAAAAGTCGTTCAGAAAAAAATGCAGTTTTATAAAATTTATGAGCGATTATTTATTGATACTTTCTGCGGGTTTTTTAGGCTCGGCGCACTGCATGGCAATGTGCGGCGGCCTTGTGATTGCATACAATATGAAATACGGCGGAGGTGTTTATTTCTCCCTCATTTACAATTCAGGAAGGATTCTCTCCTATTCTATAATAGGCTTCACGATGGGACTGCTCGGCAGCGCTTTCATCTCTGCGGGCATACTCGGAAAATTTCAAAGCCTTCTGCCTTTAGCCGCAGGCATTCTCATGATACTTATAGGTGTTGATATGTTAGGCATCCTGCCCAAAAAATTACGATGGTTTACTTCCAATCTATATCCAAAGACACTTTCGGACATGCTTATAGGGAGCCGCCTCAAAAAAGGCAACCCTGCCCCGTTTTTACTCGGCATACTCAACGGATTCTTCCCCTGCGGACTCATTTATGCAATAGGCATGAAAGCTGCGGCTGAGGCAGACCCTCTGAAAGGAACTATTATGATGGCTGTCTTCGGTATTGGAACCCTCCCTGCCCTGCTCTCTATAAATTTATTCGCAGGATTTGTCGGGAGAATGCAGTCGGAAATGTTGTCTGCGATTTCATCCGCCCTTATTATAATTCTCGGTGTGAAATTGATGCTCTCCGTATAAATGCCGGATGCCTTATTCAGACGGGCCTGTGGTCTTTTGCCGATTCGCCCCTAAGATTATACCTGACCATCTTCCTCTGAAGGGTTCTCCTGTCAATCCCTAAAGCCTTTGCAGCCTTGTTGACATTCCACCTGCAAGATTCCAGCTGCTCCTTAATATAATTGACCTCGCGGGATTCGAGAGAAGATTCTGCAGATAAAGCCTGAGCGCCGGCGGCTGACTGTTTTTCCCGGCCATGCGAAAGCAGGGAATTTATAGCATGCTTGCTCAGGGTATTATCTTCGCTCAAAATCAACGCAGTTTCCAAAAAACGAAACAACTCCCGGACATTTCCATACCAATAATTGGATAAGATTGCATCCATTGCAGCAGGGGTAATGCTTATAGTCCTCTTCTGGCTTTCAGAAAAGTTTTTAACGAAATAATTAACCAATTCGGGTATATCATCCTTCCTCTCTCTTAATGGGGGAATATCTATCCTGCATCCCTTAAGCCTGTAGTAGAGGTCATTTCTGAATCTCCCCGCGCTAACCTCGTCTTCTATATCCCTATTGATCGCCGTCACTATCCTTACATTAACCTTTTTCTCCTTTACCGAGCCGAGAGGCCTGAATACGCCGGTCTCTATAAACCGCAGCAATCCTGCCTGAACTGCCGGATTCATATCCGCAATCTCGTCAATAAAAAGAGTCCCGCCGTCTGCAATAGCCATAAGGCCGTCTTTAATATCGGAGGCTCCGGTAAAAGCGCCCTTCACATGGCCGAAAAGCTCGTTTTCCAGAAGGTCGGGTTTTAAGAGGGCGCAATTTATCGGTATAAACGGCCCGTTTTTTCTGCAGCTGTCGAAATGAAGCGCCCTTGCCACCAATTCCTTGCCGGTCCCGCTCTCCCCGTAGATAAGAACAGGCATAGAAGAATCTTTTATCTTCTGAACCGTGCTTATGACCTTTTGAATCCGGGAGCTCTTTCCTACAATGCCGTGGTAGATATCCTGAAAAGACTTTTGAATTATGCCCCTCTCGTTAGAGGCATCGGTTAAAATCTTTTCGAGGATGGATATGTTGCAGGGTTTTGTCTGGTAGTGATAGGCGCCGAGTTTTATAGAATCAACGGCAGTCGAAATCGAGCCATACCCGGTTAATATAATACTTATCATACCCGGATTCACATCTCTAAGCTCCTTTACAACCTGCAATCCGTTCATACCGGGCATATTCATGTCAATAATAGCGGCATCGAAAGATCTTTCGGAGCCAAGCCTGACTGCATCCTCTCCGTTTTCGACAGATTCAACCTCATAGCCTCTTCTAACAAAAGCCTTCGAGAGGTGCTTGCGAAATACATGATCGTCATCCACTATAAGAATTTTCATTTAAAATCGTTATGCGCCTTCGACAGGCAGCAGCAGCGACACCGATGTCCCTATTCCCAGTGTGCTCTCGATTTTTATATCGCCTTTAAGGTTTCTCATGATCGAATAGCATACAAAGAGGCCTATTCCAGTTCCTTTACCTACAGGTTTCGTCGTAAAAAACGGGTCAAAGACCTTTTTAAGATTTTCTTTTGCAATGCCGCAGCCGGTGTCATTAATCAGGACTTTTATATATTTATCGTGGACGGAAGTGGATATGTCAATCCTGCCTCCCTTTGCATCGGCAACGGATTCCACTGCATTTTTAAATACATTGAAAATCACCTGCCTGAATTTCTCCATATCGGTCTTTATTTTAGGAAGCTGCAAGAGATTTTTCGAAACGGCAATCCCCTTTGCCCCGCCCTTATTGCAGATAAAATCTATCGTCTGGGATAAAATCTCGTTGATGTCAACATCGCTTATAAACATCTCCGATATGCCGCCTCTCGAAAAACTTAAAAGGTCTCCTATAATATTCATACACCTTTTAATCTCCCCGCTCATATCGTTTAAATAGCCTTCGAGATCGTATCTGCTCTTTTCGTCTACGGACGAGCCTTTTAAAATACTCTTCAACTCCTGAGAAATTATGGATATTGTGCCGAGAGGGGTATTCAACTCATGCGCAACTCCTGCTGCAAGCTGCCCGATTGCCGCCATCTTCTCGATTTGAGCCATCAAATCCTCTTTGTTCTTTTTCTCCATATCCTTGTTCGAGACATCAACAAGGAGCTCCATCACCATGAAGACCTTACTCTCCGCATCTCTTATAGGAATGCCGCTGATATTAAAGGTTCGGGATTTGCCGTTGTCGCTGAAGATAAACTCATAGTTCACCGGGATTCCAAAATCTATCGTCCTGCCGGTAGGACAGGTCATACAGAACATCTCGCTATACTTCCTTGTGCGGTAACATGCCCTCCTGACGCCGATTTCCATTGGGCCGAACCACTCCTTTACCTTATCGTTCATCCACTTGATACGATGGTCGGTATCAATCAAAATAACGCCTGCCTCTAAGCCGTTAAGAATATTCTCTATCATATAAACGATAACCTCCCTTACTCTTCTACAAAAAATCCTATAAGGGCAACGATAACCATTGCAAAACCGGATAAGGCATAAATATATAAACCAAGAGTCGTATTGCCCAGTATATCCACAAAAAAATCCTTATTGAATAAAAACCCCCAATAAAATACAAAACAATATGAGATTAAAAGCCCCAGTTTAAATCGTCCGGATAAGAGACATAATGAATTGATAACTACAAAAATAATAACCTCTCCTACTGGAATAGACAAGTCCTTATCATTGATAAACTCCAGGAAGGCAATGATAATGTCCATTTAATAAAATATTACACCCATAGCGATAAATTTTCAACATTATTTTTATCTTGAAAATCTTAAATTAAGGAATTGAAAGACAATTATTAAGCATGTAAAATAGAGTTAATGTCACAGACGCTTACGAGGGTTGGCAAATACGAAATTATAAAGGAGATAGCAAGGGGCTCGATGGGCAGGGTATTCATGGGTTTCGACCCCTTCATCAACAGGCGGGTTGCCATTAAGATCCCCCAAAAGGGGCGGGACGACGAGAATTTCAGCAGGCGGATGGAAAAGATGTTTTTTAACGAAACCCGCATTGCGGGAGGACTCGACCACCCTAACATCCTAAAGGTAGCAGAGGTATGGAGACGGCGAATCGCAGACGGAGCTTTAAAACGGCTTTTAATAAGTTAATCGGTAAATATGTTAAGTAGTATCTGGTGAAAAATGATTTTTTTGCCCGACCCCGCACATAACTTATGTGCGGGGAAAAAATAACGGAAGTGAAAAAAATATCATTTTCCACCGCACACTATAATACAAAATGGATAAGGAGTTATGAAAAACGAGACCACGCCTGCAATGAGGCAGTATCAGAGCATAAAAAAGAGTCATGCCGACTCCATACTCTTTTTTCGCATCGGAGATTTTTACGAGATGTTCTTCGACGATGCAATAACCGCATCCAAAGCCCTTAATATCACCCTTACGACCCGCGATAAGAGCAAAGAGAATCCCATTCCCATGTGCGGCATCCCCCATCATGCCGTTGATATATACATAGGACGGATGATAAGGAAGGGCTTTAAGGTTGCGGTATGCGAACAGATGGAGGATCCGAAAACGGTTAAGGGCGTCGTAAAACGGGAAGTCATAAGGGTTATCACGCCCGGGACCGTATTAAATCCTCATCTTCTTGGCGAAAAGGATAACAATTTCTTCGTAAGCCTCTATCCGAACAAAGGGGGATATGGTCTGGCTGTAATTGATATAACTACAGGGGATTTCAGGGTAGCCGAGTTTAAAAATGAGGGGCAAGAGAATAAAGACGAAGATATTATGAAAATTATTAAAAACGAGTTTCTTAAACTGGAGCCGAAGGAGATTTTGATGCCTAAAAGCTTCCTTAATAATACGAGCCACGAGTTATTTACCTTCTTCAAGAACGAACTCTCCGCCCCTGTCAACTCATGCGAAGACTGGGTCTATGGTTATGAATATGCCTATAAAACCCTCCTCGATCAATTTAAAACTCCATCTCTCGACGGCTTCGGATGTCAGAAGATGCCGCTGGCAGTATCTGCTGCAGGCGCATCAATCTATTATTTCAGAGAAACGCAGAAATCGCCCCTTACACATCTCTATAAAATATCTCTTTTAGGCTCCGAGGAATATATGAATCTGGATTTTTCCACCCAGAGAAACCTCGAATTGATAAGGAGGAGCTACGACGGCTCGAAAGAAGGGTCTCTTATAGGACTGCTCGATTTGACCGTTACCTCGATGGGAGGAAGAAGGCTAAAGGAGTGGATTCTGAAACCATTAATAAATGCGGAGAAAATCAAGACACGGCACGATGCAGTAGCCATGCTGAAAGATTCCTACAGGATAAGGGAGGAGATGCGGGAAAACTTAAGCAGGATACTCGATATGGAAAGGCTGATTTCCCGCATTACGCTCTCCGCTGCTAATGCCAGAGATTTAATTGCGCTTAAAAACTCTATTGCTCCTTTGAAAAATATAAAGGGACTTTTACAGAAAACCTCCACGAAAATATTTAACGAAATGCTTTTAAAATGGGACGACCTCTCCGATGTAGAATCGCTTATAGAGGCTTCGATTCATAACGAGCCCCCTTTATCTTTAAAAGATGGAGGATTGATTAAGGAAGGTTACAGCATGGAGCTCGATGAATTGAGAGGCATTAGGAGGGACGGCAAGGACTGGATAGCAAAGATGGAGGTTGCGGAAAGGGAGAGGACAGGCATACCTAACCTAAAGGTCGGATATACCAAAGTATTCGGATATTTTATCGAGATAACAAAGAAACACCTTGCTAAAACTCCGCAGGAGTATATACGTAAACAAACCGTAGCAGCAGGAGAGAGGTATATATCCCCTGAATTAAAAGAATACGAGGAAAAAATACTGGGCGCAGAGGAAAAAATGAAGGAGATGGAGTATCGGATATTCGAGGATATAAGAAAAAAGATCGCATCGGAGGGGGAAAGGATATTGAAAATGGCAGGGGCGCTGTCCGAGATAGATGTATTATCCGCTCTTTCGGAGGCTGCGGGCAGATATGACTATACATGCCCAGAGATAAACGAAGGCGATGCTATAGAGATAATCGAGGGAAGACATCCTGTGCTGGAAAGGATAATAGAGGGGGAGAGGTTTGTCCCGAACGATACACGTCTCGATAACGGCAAAAATCAAATCATGATAATCACAGGACCCAATATGGCGGGTAAATCAACCTACATGAGGCAAACGGCGCTGATTGTCCTATTAAGCCAGATAGGCTCTTTTGTCCCTGCAAAAGAGGCTAAGATAGGCATCGTCGACAGAATATTCACGAGGGTAGGCGCGCAGGATTATCTGCAAAAAGGTCAGAGCACATTTATGGTCGAGATGAACGAGACCGCCAATATACTGAATAACGCCACTTCAAAAAGCCTCATAATACTCGATGAAATCGGAAGGGGGACAAGCACATTCGACGGGATAAGCATTGCATGGTCGGTTGTCGAATATATACATAATAATATAAAGGCAAAAACTCTTTTTGCCACCCATTACCATGAGCTTACGGAGCTGTCGCTGACGCTCGATGGAGTAAAAAATTATAATATCGCCGTGAGGGAGTGGAGCGAGGAGATAATATTCCTGAGAAAGATTATAGAGGGGGGCGCGGATAAAAGCTACGGAATTCAGGTGGCAAAACTCGCAGGGCTTCCAAAGGAGCTTATAGACAGGGCAAAAGAGGTGCTTAACAATCTGGAGAATAAAGAGTTCGACGAAACAGGAAAACCAAGGCTTATGAAAAAGGCGGGATCAAAAGAGCCTCCTGTCAAACAGATGCACCTGTTTTGAGAACAAAAATCCGATAAAACCACAGACACGGATGAACACAGATTTTAAAACCTTATTCTCGCGAAGCGAAGGGAGAACGACAAGCTCAGCGGGCGGGTTTATGCCCCGTCTGGAGCGGCTTGTTATGCGGTTTCAAGTAGTTTTGCTACCTTGGATATCTTTCTCATCATTTGAGATGTCCCTATTTCGTGTTCCCAAATTCGGATTACTTGCCAGCCAAGGAGATTAATCTTCTTTGAGATATTCTTGTCTCTTGTCTTGTTCCTTTCAATCTTTTCAATCCAATATTCTTGGTTTGATGACGGCAAACGGCAATGTTTCTTGCATCCATGCCAAAAACATCCGTCAACGAATATAGCAATTCTGAGCTTTGGATAGGCAAAATCAGGCTTTCCTGGCAGTTTAAAATTTCTACGCCAACCTTTTAGCCCCTTTTTTCTTAAAACTATAATTATTTTTAATTCAGTAGATTTGCCGCCCTTTGATTTAACTCGCCCCATAATCCAAGAACGTTTATCAGGGGTTACGGTGTCCATATCTTCTCATTTGACGATTTGAACCCATGAGTTATCGAATTTTAGGGCTTTGAGGATTAAGTCTTTATTAAGTGTCGGAGGCTGCTTGATTCTTATTGAAAGCCTGTTCGTGGGGATATCTTCAATTATTGTAAATTGCGAACCGTGAGGTTGCCAAGTGAAGACATGCTCTTTAGTTGTTTTTTTAAACCCTTCAAGATTGTTCCTTTTGTTCCATTGCCAATAATCCGCGTCTGAATATATTATCGTATCAAACTCAAAAACAGACATTTCGAGCAAGTCATCGGATTTGATGAGTACAACATGTAAACCTTCCTCAAACCAGCAACTCGCTCATTCCAAATAGCAAGGATTTTTCCTCCACCTTTTAATTATAACCGCTTGTTCTAATGCCTTTTAAATGATATATTTGAAAATCAAGTGAAATTTAGTGAACTGGTGGGATTATTAGAGGTGAACGGAAATTAGCGGCTGCTTAATCATGTGCAAATCATTCGGTTTTTCAGTGTGAAATATGAAATAGTTACAATTATGGGAGGTTAAATGAATATTCTTATTACAGGAGGCGCCGGCTTTATAGGGTCGCATATATCGGATAGGTATGTTAAGGAAGGTCATCGTATAATTGTTGTGGATAATCTGATAACCGGAAAACAGAAAAACTTAAATCCCGATGCGAAGTTTTATAAATGCGACATAAGGGATAAAAATACTCTGGAGGATATATTCAGGGAAAATAAGATTGATTGTGTAAACCATCACGCGGCGCAGATGGATGTAAGGAGGTCTGTTGACGACCCGATTTACGACGGAGATGTTAATATACTCGGCTCATTAAATCTTCTGCAATTGGCAGTAAAACACGGCATTAAGAGATTTATCTTCGCCTCGACAGGCGGGGCGGTTTATGGAGAACAGGAGTATTTCCCTGCAGATGAAAAGCACCGCCAGAATCCATTAAGCCCTTATGGCATTTCAAAGTTATCGGTAGAGAAATATCTGTTTTTTTATAAAATGACGCATAATCTCGATTACACAGTATTGAGATACGCCAATGTCTATGGTCCCAGGCAGGATCCGCACGGAGAGGCGGGTGTTGTGGCTATATTTTCAAGAAAGATTCTAAAGAGGGAACAGCCTGTTATAAACGGCGACGGCGGACAGACAAGGGATTATACCTTTGTAGAGGATGTAGTGGAGTCGAATATTCTGGCAATAAAGAATAATCTTAACGGTATATACAACATAGGCACAGGTATAGAAACATCGGTTGTCGAACTCTGCAAAATAATGCTTCAAATCTCAGGGACGAATATAAAACCGATTCATGGGCCTGCAAAGCAGGGAGAACAAAGGAGGAGCGTTATAAGCTCGGATAAGATAAAATCCGAATACGGCTGGTCTCCGAAATGTTCTCTTAAAGACGGGCTTTCCAAAACCATATCCTTTTTTAAGACCGAATAGCCTTGAGTAGTTGAGTAGTTAAGTGGTTAAGTGGCTTAACGACTCAACAACTCAACTACTTAACCACTCGACTATTTTATAAATCTCCTTGATTTTTCAGTTAATCCGGTATATAGTTTTATTCCATGAAGATATTAAGGATTTTCTTATGTTGCATCTTTCTGTTTACTGTCCACTGTCCGCTGTTCACTAACTCTGCTTACGCCGCAGGTCCCTTTATATCGGATATATCCGTAACCAACTCATCGGAAAATCTGGTTCTTTCTGCAAAATTAAAGGGCGGTTTCACTAATGATATTGTGGAGATTATTCACAGCGGGGCGCCTACCACCTTTACCTACTATATCGAGCTGATGCGTTACCGCTCCGGATGGACCGATATTGCCGAATATTCCAAGACAATCAAGAGAACGGTTAAATACGATGTCCTGCTGAAAGAATACAGATTTACCGAAGAGATAGAGGAGCCTCCTTTTTCCCCTAAACCTCAGCCTTTGGAAAAAGTGGGCAGTTCCAATCCGCTGGATGCGCCGGCAAATGCGCCTGTTGCGGAAAAGACAGCTGGCGAGAAAAAAAGCAGCGAAAAAACTACAAAAGACTTCGAGGAATTGAAAAAATGGCTGTCAGATCTGGAATCCATCAAATTGGCTCAATCTAAACATATAGCGCCGGGCAATAAATACTATATAAGCATCAAGGCGGATTTGAAGACCATAAAACTCTGGTTCCCCTTTAACTATCTATTTTTCTTTTTATCTCCCTTTATATCTCTCTGGGATGTAACTACGGATTGGGAGGTATCATCGCCGTTTACCTCAGATTGAAGATGCCGATTCGGAACAAAGACTTGATTTTATAATTTCTTTGTATATGAACAATAATACCTCTGCCAATTATCATCTTTCCGAAGAGTATCTCCGCAAAAAGAAAAGGAGAACACGTTGGATTACTCTCGGGCTTCTATCCCTTTTGACCATTTTAACCGCCGTCGAGATTTATATCCAAAAATCTCATGTCGCAACCCCCATCGCCGGCAATATTGCAGTCCTTCTTCTTGTCAATGTCAACATAATCCTCCTCTTAATCCTGATACTGATGGTTGCGAAGAATCTGGTCAAGCTTTATCTTGACAGAAAATGGAAGATAATAGGCGCAAGGTTCAGGACAAAGCTGGTGCTGTCATTCGCAGCCCTTACCTTCGTCCCCTCGTTCCTTCTGTTTCTTGTTGCCAGCGGGCTTCTCACTAACAGCGTAAACAACTGGTTCAACCAGCAGATAGAAAAATCCCTGAAGGAATCGCTGGAAGTGGCCGAAGGTTATTATGCAGGCTCGGGAAAAAATATCATGACATTTGCAAATGTGTTGAATGAAACATTTTTAGAAAAAAATATGATGGCGAAGGAAAATATTTCATCTCTTAAAAATACAGTTCTTCAAAAAAGGGTTGATTATAAAGTTGACGGCATACTCGTATTTGACGGAACCCTCAGCCTTATTGCAGAATCCATAGAAACCGCCCTTAAAAGCAGGATAATGACGGCCAGCAGCAACCAGTTGTCGGCTTTGCTGGAAAGGGCTTTAAACGGCGAAGATGCATCGGAGATTTTATCGCTTGAAAATAAAAAGCTTATAGCCGGCGTATCGCCTATAATAGAGGGGCAAGGGGCAAGGGGCAAGGGGCAGGAGGCGAATGTTAAAGGCGCAACGGTCGTATTATTGTTTGCATCCGACGATATGGTCGGCAAGATAGGGAGCATTGTCAATGCCCTCGAGGAGTATAAGCAGTTGAAGCTCCTCAAAAACCCGATTAAGCTGAGCTATGAGATAACCCTTCTCCTTATCACCCTATTGATACTTTTCTCTTCGGTATGGTTCGGATTCTATATCGCCAAAGGCATAACCGTTCCGATAAAAGAACTGGCAGAGGCTACTAAATCCGTGGCAGAAGGGAATCTGGATTTCAAGGTAAATGTAAAGGCAAACGATGAGATAGGGATGCTGGTGGAATCCTTCAATCAGATGACCAGCGATTTAAAGGACGGCAAGATGGCAATAGAAAGGGCAAACGAAGAGATGAGGAAGACCAACATAGAGCTCGAGCAAAGGAAGGGCTATATGGAAACGGTTTTGGAAAATATAGCCGCAGGCGTAATCTCGATAGACAGCCATGGAAGGGTTTCGACGATAAATCACGCCGCATCGAAGATACTGAATATCGCCCCGGAGGATGTCAAAGGGGCGTCTTACAAAAATGCCTTTGATGCCTCATACTTAAACCCGGTTAGGGCTATGATAAAGGGTATGGGCAATGCAAAGAGAGAAAATACAAAAGGACAGGTTCGGTTAATGGTGGCGGGAAGGGTGCTCACCCTTACTGTAAGCATAACCGTTTTAAATGACAGCAGCGGAAAATATCTCGGGATGGTTATAGTCTTCGATGACCTGACGGAATTGATAAAGGCGCAGAAGACCGCTGCATGGAGGGAAGTTGCAAGGGGAATAGCCCATGAGATAAAAAATCCCCTTACACCAATACAGTTAAACACCCAAAGGCTGAAGAAAAAGTTTAAGGACGGGGCTCCGGATTTTAAAATTGTCTTCGATGAAGGCACGGATGTAATTATCCAGGAGGTAGAGGGCTTAAAAAAACTGGTGGATGAATTCTCCAAATTCGCGCGCATGCCGGAGCCGAACCTCCGTCCATACAAACTGCACAGGATTATCGAAGACGCCCTTATGCTTTATAGAAATACAAGAAAGGGCATAAAATTTCTTACAAATTACGATTCGGAGATAGATACGATAAACATAGACCACGAGCAGTTTAAAAGGGTATTTGTTAATCTCATAGAAAATTCCATAGATTCGGTAAACGGCAACGGAATCATAGAAATAAACACATCCCTTAACCGTAATGACAGAACGGTAAGGATAGATGTGATAGATAACGGAATCGGCATTCCCGATGAAAACAAAGACAAGCTGTTTCTGCCTTACTTCTCGACAAAGAAAAAGGGGTCAGGTCTCGGACTTGCCATAGCAAACAGGATAGTAGCGGATCACGACGGAATTATAAGGGTAGAAGACAATCTGCCGACAGGGGCAAGATTCGTAATAGAGCTTCCTGCATAACAGTCCTGACCGGCTAAGCGGTTTACCGGATAAACTACTTAATTGACAAACCGACTCCTTTATAGTATTTTCTAAAGAACAAAGGAAAAAGATTAAGGGGAAATGGAGAAAGAAAGAGAAAGCGAGAAAAAAGAAAATATTGGACACAGATAAACACAGAAAAGTCATTCCGAGCAAAACGAGGAATCTTATTGAATTAATTAAGACCCTTCGCTAACGCTCAGGGTGACTGCTTTGCAGTCATCTGTGTTTATCCGTGTCCATCTGTGTCCTAATTCTTTTTTGTTATTTATACCCTTTTCTCCCTGTTCTCCCTTTCTCCTTATTGTTTTTATAATTTGGCAAATCTATGGGATACAATGCTTGGTTTCAGTGCATAAAAGGGTGCGAAGGGAAACATCCGCTCGATGAGGTCATATACCAATGCAGCAGGTGCGGCGCGCTTTTGGAAGTAGCGCATGATATGAAAGAATTGAAAAAGAAAAGCGCAAAGGAGTGGACGGAGACCTTTGATGACAGGATACATAAAAACCTCTGGCCTTATGGAAGCGGCGTCTGGGGGAAAAAAGAGTGGATATGCCCTACAATAGAAAATGAGAATGTGGTATCTCTATATGAGGGAAATTCCAATCTGTTCTGGGCAGAGAGGCTCGGAAAAGAGATAGGTTTGGAAAACCTGTGGATAAAGATGTGCGGCAACAGCCACAGCGGCTCTTTCAAAGACCTCGGCATGACCGTCCTCGTATCGATGGTTAAACAGATGATAGCCAACGGCAAAAAAATAAATGCCGTTGCCTGCGCATCCACAGGGGATACATCGGCGGCTCTGGCTACCTATTGCGCAGCAGCGGGCATCCAGTCTATTGTATTCCTGCCTAAAGGGAAGGTATCTGTCGCCCAATTAATCCAGCCCCTTGCAAATAATTCTCTGGTATTATCCCTTGAAACGGATTTTGACGGATGTATGGAGATAGTTCAAAAGATATGTAAAGACCATAATATATATCTTGCAAATTCCATGAACTCCCTACGTATAGAAGGTCAGAAGACAGTCAGTATAGAGATTGCCCAGCAGTTCGACTGGGAGGTTCCTGATATAATTATTATTCCGGGCGGAAATCTCGGCAATGTAAGCGCACTCGGCAAGGGTTTTCTGATGATGCAGGAGATTGGAATTATAAATAAATTGCCGAGAATTGTCGTAGCGCAGGCAGAGAGGGCAAATCCGTTATATCTGAGTTATAAGACAGGATTCAGGGAGTTTAAGCCTGTTGCGGCAAGACAGACCCTCGCAAGCGCAATCCAGATAGGGCATCCTGTCAGCTATGAGAAGTCGGTAAAAATCCTTAAGATATTTAATGGAATCGTGGAGCAGGCAACAGAGGATGAGCTTGCAAACGCAGCAGCAAAAGGGGATAAATACGGCATGTTCAACTGTCCGCATACGGGGGTTGCCCTTGCCGTGCTTTTTAAATTATTAAAAAGCGGGGAGATAAGTCCAAAAGAAAAAGTGGTGGTAATATCTACCGCCCATGGCCTTAAGTTCACGGATTTTAAAAGAGATTATCACGAAGGCAAGATAGAAGGGGTAATATCGAGGCATGCAAACCTCCCTGTCCAGCTTCCGCCGGATATGGATAAGATTAAGCGCGTAATATATGAGAGGATTGAAAAGGAAGGAGCAAAACAAAATTAAGCCACAGACTTACACGGGCCAAAAAAGAAAACAAAAAAGAAAGATTTTTAGCCGCAGATGGACACAGATAAACACAGATTAGGAAGATTGAGAAAACAAAAAACCTAAGAAAATTATTTTTTCCTGCATTTTTTTATCTGTGTATATCTGTGAAAATCTGTGGCAAATTAATATTTAATATGAAAATTAAAAAGGCTGTTTTTCCCGTTGCGGGGCTCGGCACAAGGTTTTTACCGGCAACAAAGGCGTCTCCGAAAGAGATGATGCCTCTTGTAGATAAACCCCTTATACAGTATGTGGTCGAGGAGGCGATAGACGCAGGCATAGAAGAGATGATTATGATAACAGGAAGGGGGAAAAATGCCATCGAAGACCACTTTGACATATCCTTCGAGCTCGAGCATACCCTCAAGGGCAAGAACAATAATAAAATGCTGGAAGAGGTTCAGCGTATTTCTAACCTCGTTGATTTCTGGTATATCAGGCAAAAGGAGCCTCTCGGATTGGGACATGCCATATTAAGGACTAAAGACCTCATCGGCAACGAGCCTTTTGCCGTCCTGCTCGGAGATGATATTATACATTCTCATGTGCCGGCAATAAAGCAGTTAATATCCGTATACGAAAAATACAATGCCTCGGTCATTGCCGTGGAAAAGGTTGACAAAAAGGAGATTTCGAGCTATGGAGTGATTAAGCCCAAAGATATCGAAGACAGGGTATATCAGATTATGGATATGGTCGAAAAGCCTCCATCCTCGGAGGCGCCTTCGGATCTGGCAATAATCGGGAGGTATATTCTCACCCCTCAGATATTCGAGGCATTGGAAAAGACGGACGCCGATAAATCCGGGGAGATACAGCTTACCAACGGGCTTAGGAGGCTGTTAAAGCATCAGGTCATATATGCCCATCGATTCGAAGGCAAGAGATACGATGCAGGGAATAAACTGGGCTTCCTCAAGGCTACGGTCGAGTTTGCATTGAGAAGGCCCGACCTCGGAAATGATTTCAGGGAATATTTGAAGGCGCTGGAGCTTTGAATTAAGAATACAGAAGTCAGAAGTCAGAAGAAGAAAAAGAATTTTATTCTGTATTCTGGCTTCTTGCTTCTGTCTTCCGATTTTAAATTATGGCAATTAAAAAGAAGGAGCTTTACGAAGAGATACCCCTCAACAGGGATGAAGCAGTAGACAGGCTAAATTATACCTATCTTAAGATTTCTACGGATGAATATGCGTTGGGCGAGACGAGCTTTATCAACCTTGACCTCTATGAAACAATAGATTATTTCTTTATAGAAGCGGAACTGCCCGGCGTATCGGCAGAGGATATGAAGGTCTATATGAGGGGAGACAGCCTGATCATCGAGGGAACGAAATACGAGCAGATAGAGGGGGAGGGAAGGGTAAATTTTTTATGTATGGAACGTTCCTTTGGCCCTTTTAAAAGAACGGTAAATATCAAATCGGCAGTGGATAAGAGCCGTATAAAAGCAGTCTATTCTAAAGGGATACTAAACATACAGATTCCTAAAAGCAAGGAGAGAAGAGAAAAGACGCGGTGGATTGAAGTGGAAAAAGTCAAAGAATAAAAAGGAGGCTCTTTAATGGAAGATAATGATAAAAAAGAAGAAATTTTGGTGCCGACATCGGATTCGAACCAGGAATTTCAAATAGAATTCAAGATACCGGATGAGATTCCTCTATTGCCGGTAAGGGATATTGTTATTTTCCCTTATATGATAATTCCCCTGTTTGTCGGCAGAGAATCGTCCATAGGCGCGGTTAACGAGGCTCTGGCATCGGATAGAATAATGCTCCTTATAGCACAAAAGGACGCAGGCACGGACGAGCCTAAACCCCATGACCTTTACGAAACAGGCACGGCAGTCATGGTAATAAGGATGTTAAAGCTGCCCGACGGACGCGTCAAGATACTCGTCCAGGGATTGTCCAGGGCAAAGATAGCCGGATATGTCACGGAAAAACCTTTTTATAAAGTAAAAATTCAAAAGATTAAAGAGCCTCCCGAGCCGAAGGAGAAATCCTTAAGAACCGAAGCCCTTATGAGAAATGTAAAGGAGCAGCTTGAAAAGGCTATCTCCCTCGGCAAGATGCTCCCGCCCGACCTCCTTGTCATCGCCGATAATTTGGATTCACCCGGAAAACTGGCTGACCTTGCCGCATCCAATCTCGGCTTAAAGGTGGAAGAGGCGCAGCAGATTTTGGAAACTGTTGACACGGAAGAGAGATTAAAAAAGATAGGAGAATTTCTGGGAAAAGAGATAGAGGTTCTCGCAATGCAGCAAAAGATACAATCCGCTGCGCAGGAGGAGATGACCAAGACACAGAAGGAATATTATTTAAGGGAGCAGCTGAAGGCTATACAGAAAGAGCTTGGAGAAATTGACGAAAAAACCGAAGAGATTAACGAATTCAAGAAAAAGATAGCAGATGCAAAGATGCCGCCTGATGTGGAAAAGGAGGCGCTGAAACAGCTCGACAGGCTCTCAAAGATGCACCCCGAAGCCGCAGAAGCCACGACAGTCAGGACATATCTCGAATGGATGGTGGAACTGCCTTGGAGCAAATCAACCGCAGATAATCTCGATATTAAGGCGGCCGCAAAGGTTCTTGAGGATGACCATTATGACCTGGAAAAGGTAAAGGAGAGAATCCTCGAATATCTTGCCGTAAGAAAACTGAAGGAAAAGATGAAGGGTCCCATACTCTGTTTTGTAGGTCCTCCCGGGGTGGGCAAGACATCGCTCGGCAGGTCAATAGCAAGGGCGCTCGGAAGACAGTTTGTCAGAATATCTCTCGGCGGGATGAGGGATGAGGCGGAGATACGGGGACACAGGCGGACATATATCGGTTCCCTGCCGGGGAGAATCATCCAAGGGATAAAACAGGCAGGCTCGAATAATCCCGTCTTTATGCTGGACGAGGTTGACAAAATCGGCGCTGATTTCAGGGGAGACCCTGCTGCCGCACTTCTCGAAGTTCTTGACCCGGAGCAGAACTATTCATTCAGCGACCACTATCTTGGGGTTCCCTTTGACCTTTCGAATGTAATGTTCATCACAACGGCAAACCTTATAGACCCGATACCCTCTGCATTAAAAGACAGGATGGAGGTAATAAACCTTCCCGGATATACAGAGGAGGAGAAGCTGGGTATAGCAAAAAAATATCTGATGCCGAGACAGATGATCGAGCATGGTATAAACGAAAAACATATCCATATCTCCGACGAGGCGATACTTAAAATCATCTCCCAATATACAAGGGAGGCAGGGCTAAGAAACCTCGAAAGAGAAATCGCAACCATAAGCAGAAAGGTAGCGAGAGATATAGCAGAGGGGAATGGAAAGCTCCATAAGATAAATGCTCCTGCGCTTCATAAATATCTCGGCGTGAGAAAATTTCTCTCTGAAACCGAAGCCGAGAGAAATCAGGTCGGCGTGGCTACCGGACTTGCATGGACACAGGCAGGCGGGGAGATTATGCACATAGAGGTAACCACAATGAAAGGTAGAGGCGCTCTCACGCTTACGGGACAGCTTGGCGATGTAATGAAGGAATCCGCACAGGCTGCCATGAGCTATGCCAGATCGAGGTCTAAAAATTACGGACTCAAAGAGGATTTCTATCAGAAGATAGATGTCCATATCCATGTGCCTGCCGGCGCCATTCCAAAGGACGGTCCTTCGGCAGGGATAACTATGGCAGCAGCCCTTATATCGAGGCTTACAGGCATACCGGTGAGAAAGGATATTGCCATGACAGGCGAGATAACATTAACAGGAAGGGTTCTCCCAATCGGAGGCTTGAAGGAAAAATCACTTGCGGCAAAGAGGGCGGGAATAAAGACTGTTATAATTCCTAATGACAATGATAAAGACCTCGAAGAGATTCCTGCAAATATAAGAAAGGAGATGAAATTCATCCCCGCAAAGGGAATGGACGATGTAATAAAAAACGCACTGCTGTTTAAGAACGGCCGTGGCAAGAGAAGAAAAAAAAGGAAAGGAGGATGAAAATGGCAAGCAAGACGAAAAAGAAGAAGCTCAGGAGGAGATGGAGGAGCAAAAAGGCATCGCACAGGAGGTAAGAATTATTAAAAATATTTATTAGCCACAGACTCACACGGACAAAAAAACAAATAGGGAAAAAACGAGAAAGGGAGAAAAATAAAATTTGGACACAGATAAACACAGAAAAATCAGATAAAAAATTTTATTGCATTTATCCGTGTCAATCTGTGCAAATCTGTGTCCCTACTTTTTTATTTCTTCTTAATCTCTCCATCTTTCCTTCTTTTCCTTTTCTCTTTATTATTTTAGTCTGTGTAAGTCTGTGGCAAAAAATTAATATGAAACTATCCATTAAAGAAGTCGAGCATGTGGCAGAGTTGGGGCGGTTGGAGCTGACTGACGAAGAAAAAAACAGGTTTGCAGAACAGTTGAGCAATATCCTTACGCACATAGAAAAGCTTAACCGGCTCGATACAAACAATATCGAGCCGACATCCCATGTTCTGCCAATAAAAAATATCTTTAGAGATGATGTCGTTAGTCAAATTTTCAAGCCTGAAAGCGATTCCCTATCTAATGCACCCGATAAAGATAAAGGATATTACAAGGTTCCGAAGATTATAGAGGAGGCGTAGAGGAAAATCATAAAAACTTTGAACACGAATTGCACGAAGATACGAATGGCACAAATAAGAAAGCAATGAGTATAAATTAATTCGTGTAATTCGTCCATTCGTATCATTTGTGTTCATATCTTTGTTTTTATATGGAATTATATAAGCTTACTATCCACGAATTAAGAGAAAAATTAAAGAGGCGGGAGATAAGCGCAAAGGAGCTTACTCTGGAGTTTTTTAAAAGAATCGAGCAGGTAGATAAAGACATTCACTCTTTCATAACCGTTACAAAAGACGAAGCGCTGAGACAGGCTGAATATGCCGATAAAAAAATCACGGCAGATAAAGAATTGCCGCTTCTCGGAATCCCCCTTGCGATAAAGGATTTAATCTGCACTAAGGGTGTGAGGACAACCTGCGGCTCGAAGATACTATCGAATTATATCCCGCCCTATGATGCCACTGTTATAAAAAATTTAAAAGAGAGCGGCGCTATAGTTCTCGGAAAATTGAATATGGATGAATTTGCGATGGGTTCATCCACGGAAACCTCGCACTTTGGCGTTACAAGAAATCCGTGGAATACGGAAGCAATACCCGGCGGCTCAAGCGGTGGCTCTGCTGCTGCGGTTTCTGCGGATGAGTGCGCAGGCTCGCTCGGCTCGGATACAGGAGGCTCTATCAGGCAGCCTGCAGCCATGTGCGGTATTACAGGATTAAAGCCTACTTACGGAAGAGTCTCACGTTTTGGACTCGTAGCATTTGCATCATCACTCGACCAGATTGGGCCAATGACAAAGGATGTAAGCGATACGGCAATTTTAATGAATGTAATAAGCGGCAGAGACCCGCTCGATTCCACCTCTGCGGATGTCCCTGTCCCTGATTTTACAAAATCCCTCCAAAACGATATAAAAGGGTTAAGAATAGGAATTCCAAAAGAGTATTTCGTGGAAGGGATGGATAGAGAGGTGGAAAAATCCATAAGGGATGCCATCGCCCTATTTGAAAAGCTGGGAGCTGAGATTAAAGAAATCTCGCTTCCCCATACGGATTATGCAGTCTCGACTTATTATGTCATTGCGCCTGCAGAGGCAAGTTCGAATCTTGCAAGATATGACGGCGTTAAATACGGCTATCGGACGAACAACTCCAAAAACCTGCTCGGAATGTATAAAAAAACGAGAGAAGAAGGTTTTGGACAAGAAGTAAAGAGGAGAATCATGCTCGGCACTTATGCCTTAAGCTCGGGTTATTATGACGCATACTATCTCAAGGCACAAAAGGTAAGAACCCTTATTAAAAGGGATTTTGACGAGGCATTTAAGATTTGCGATTGTCTCGTTACACCGACGGCGCCGACCCCTGCATTCAAAATAGGCGAAAAATTCGACGACCCCATACAGATGTATCTCTCGGATATATTCACAATATCCATAAATTTAGCCGGAGTTCCTGCCATATCGATACCCTGCGGCTTCTGCAAAGGGCTTCCCATAGGACTTCAGATTATAGGCAGACACTTTGACGAAGAGACCATTATCAGAACAGCTTATACCTTTGAGCAGAATACGGATTATCATACGAAAAAACCGAAAATATAATGTTGAAGCCGATTAGATTTTCTAATCACGCAATCTTACAAATGAATTTAAGAGGAGCTTCTAAAGAGGATATTATTACAACCATTCGGGCTGGGAAGTGGAAACCTGCAAAAA
>CAYMMR010000001.1:25014-36261 GCA_964391545.1 uncultured Nitrospinota bacterium
TTTTTACTATTATTTTGTAAATGAGTTCATTTCAATTTTTATAAATATAAAATTGTAGAACCGATTTTTGCAGACGAACCTGATGAGATTGTAGTGATAACAGTTAAGGTATATTATTCTAATGAGGAGGTGAACTAATGAAGATTCAATACGATGCTGAAGTAGATGCGCTTTATATTGAGTTTAAACCGCTTGAACCGGGAACTGCCGAAAATAGAGAGCTAAGCGAAGATGTGATAGCAAATTATGCTCCCGATGGCAGACTTGCTGGCTTGGAAGTGTTAAATGCAAGTGTTGTTATAGGTGATAACCTGAAAAGAGTTATTCTTGAGGTCAGCCCTGTTCAACATGCTGTAGCCTAAACTTATTTTCGATAGATTTAAGATTTTTTTTAAGAGGAGGTTAATATGCAGGTAGATTGGAGGGATTATATAGTAAGCACACCCGATGTGCTTCGGGGAAAGCCGCGAATAAAAGGAACGAGGATTCCTGTAAGCCTCGTGCTTGGATATTTATCATCGGGCAACACTGTGGAAGATATAATAAAGGAGTTTCCAGATATTACAAAGGAGCAGATTGATGCCTGTTTGGATTATGCCCGTGAGTTATCAGAATTTGAGGTTGCAGTCTAATGGGATTAAGATTCTTTGCAGATCACTGTATCTCCAATTTTATAGTTCAATCACTTCAAAATGCAGGTTATGAGGTTTCTCGGCCGAGAGATTACATGCCGATAGACTCGGCAGATTCAATTGTAATCTCAAAGGCACAGGAACTTGATTTAATTCTGATTTCTTTAAACGGAGATTTTGCTGATATAGTCGCTTATCCTCCGGCAAACTATAATGGCATTATTGCTCTTCAGGTAAGAAATCATCCAGAAATTATTCCACAAATTATGGCAAGGTTAAAAGATTATTTAGTCACTTACTCTTCTATGGGCTATTACAAAGGAAAGTTGTTTTTGGTAGAAGCCCATAGAATAAGGGTTCGGGAATAATCTGAGAAAAGTTATTGTTGAGGGTAAATTCTCATTGAACCCCGTATTAAATTAGGCTGCCTTCGGCAGCAGTATTTATCAATTACATATCTTCGTAGTGCGAGGCTTTAGCCTCGCCTTGCGACCCTGAAGGGTCGCACTACGGGGGACGGATAAAGAGTAGTGAATATCACAATGGTCTTCAGTGAATATTTATTGTTGAGGTCAGCCCTGTTCAACATGCTGTAGCATAAAAAATGTCTATAAAACCAAAACAACCAAAGATTAAAGCAATTATACAAATAGATAAGGGGGAGACCATAGCTGGGGTATGGGCTACTCCACAAATTCCCCAAATAGGTGTTTATAAACTACTGGCAAAAAGGAGGGCAGATGGCATCTATGAATGGGCACATCTTTTACAAAGGACTGATGGCAGTAAAAAGGAACTCTATCGTGGAGAGGTTGAATCAGAGGAAAGGCTCAAGGATGTAGTGGCAGGTATCAGCACCACTCTCACCAATATTTTTGGCTCATTGGCACAATTGAAAATCGGAAATCCCGAATTTTATTCACTGGATGGTAAAAGGCTCGATGATACTGTTCATTGATTATAAGAATAAAGGGAGGTTTTTATGCCGGCAACCTACAAAAATTTTATCAATGGCAAATGGGTGGACTCTATTTCCGGGAAAACATTTGAGAATAGAAATCCTGCTAATAGAGATGAGATTATCGGATTATTTCAGAGGTCGAATGCAGAGGATGTAAACAGGGCTGTAAAGGCAGCAAAAGATTCTTCAGAGATGTGGAGAAAATATCCTGCGCCGAAAAGGGCGGAGATTTTATATCGTGTAGCAGAGATGCTGATTAAAAAGAAGGAAGACTTTGCCCGTGATATGACAAGGGAGATGGGCAAGGTATTGAAGGAGACGAGGGGCGATGTGCAGGAGGCAATTGACATGACTTACTATGTCGCAGGCGAGGGGCGAAGATTGTTTGGAGATACAACCCCTTCTGAGCTTCCGAATAAGTTCTGCATGTCCGTCCGGATACCTATCGGAATCGTGGCTGCAATAACCCCGTGGAATTTCCCTATGGCAATACCATCATGGAAAATAGCGCCTGCGCTGGTTACAGGCAATACGGTTATTTTTAAACCCGCCTCGGATACGCCGCTTTCGGCAGTAAATTTCGTAAAATTATTCGAAGACGCAGGCCTGCCAAAGGGTGTTTTGAATCTTGTTACAGGGACGGGGACGGAGGCTGGGGAGCCGCTGATTTTACATAAGGATATAAAACTTGTTTCTTTTACAGGCTCGAGCGAGGTGGGAAGATTTGTGGCAACGGATTGCGCACATAAGATGAAAAGATGCTCCCTCGAGATGGGAGGTAAAAATGCGATTATCGTTATGGATGATGCAAATCTCGATTTAGCGGTAGAGGGCGCAATATGGGGAGGTTTTGGAACAGCGGGGCAGAGATGCACTGCTGCAAGCAGGGTAGTTGTGCATAAGGCTGCTGCAAAGGATTTTATATCAAAATTCTCCGAGAGGGCAAAAGCCCTTAAATGCGGCGACGGACTTTTGCCCGATACGGATGTAGGCCCTGTTATAAACGAATCTCAATTAAATAAAGTTCACGATTATACAAAAATCGGTAAAAATGAAGGCGCAAAGCTGCTCACAGGCGGTGAAATCTGCGCTGATAAAGGCTGTGAGAAGGGATATTTTTATAAGCCGACCATATTTGTCGATGTGAACAAAAATATGAGGATTGCACAGGAAGAGATTTTTGGTCCAACAGTCTCTATAATAACGGTCGGCAGTCTCGAGGAGGCAATCGAGGTGGTAAACAGCATAAAATACGGATTATCATCATCAATATATACACAGGATGTAAATAAGGCATTCGTTGCCATGAGGGACATATATGCAGGCATCACTTATGTAAATTCATCAACTATCGGCGCAGAGGTGCATCTCCCTTTCGGAGGCGTAAACCAGACAGGGAACGGTCATAGAGAAGGCGGCACAACAGCCCTCGATATATTCACGGAATGGAAGACCATATATATAGATTACAGCGGAAGACTTCAAAAGGCGCAGAGTATAGAATAAGAGATTATAATTATGGGTAATCAATCGAGGATGATGGATAGGTTCGAGAAAATCTAAATGTTATAATGAATAATTTTAATTTTTATACAACAGTTTTCTCGCTCATGCTGATTTTCGTAGTTGTTGTTCTTCTTATAATAACCCTATATAAGCTTCTCGCCGAAACGCTGATAAAGGAAAAGAAAAAACCGCAAAAGAGCCTGCCCCCTGAATTCGTAGAAGAAATTCTGAGGGAAACTGCTAAGGCAAAGTCTGTTGATAAGAAAAGATTCGATTATAGAGGCAAGGTTAGAGAAATCGCCAAGACAGACCCGTTATTAATTTCACTTGTAGTAAAGAAGTGGCTATATGAAAAATAATTTGTTTTTATCCCTTCTCTCGGGAGTTCTACTTATATCCATATTTCCGAAATTCAATCTTGAGATACTGGCATGGGTATCCCTTGTTCCGCTATTTATGGCCATTAGAAAAACCTCTCCTCTTGCTTCCTTGAAATTAGGTTTTATAACAGGCTTCGTATATTTTCTCGGCATCCTCTACTGGATAATAAATGCCATGACACAATACGGCGGCATGCCTTTAATGGTAAGCATTGCCGTTCTCATATTGCTGTCAGGGTATCTGGCTCTTTATGTATCCCTCTGGACATTTCTGCTGTCGGCTTTCAGTTTTCAGCTACCGGCAATCAGATATATCTTAGCGCCTTTTCTGTGGGTTTCACTGGAACTCATAAGGACGCATTTCTTGACAGGCTTTCCGTGGGCTAATATCGGCTATTCTCAATTCAAAACATTACCAATCATCCAGATAGCCGATATTACGGGCGTCTATGGAGTGGTATTTATAATCGTAATGACCAATGCGGCATTAGCATTGTTTATCGAAAGTTTTTATGATAGAAAATTAAAACCCTTCGCAACGCGTTATATGCTGATTACCGCCATTTTAATTACCTCTTTCTCGATATACGGCTTCTGGAGACTGAATATCTTTAACTCAACACTCAACACTCAACACTCAACACTCAAGGTCGCCCTTATTCAAGGAAACATAGAGCAGGACATGAAATGGGACGAGAAATACCAGAATGAGGTATTCGATGCCCATCTAAACCTTACAATGCTCGCCAGCCGAGAGAAACCCGATTTGATTGTATGGCCCGAGTCCGCTACGCCGTTCTATTTTCAGGCTGATGGAAATTTCAGGGCAAAGATGATCGAGCTTGCTCAAAAGAGCGAAAGTTTTCTCCTCTTCGGCACACCCGGCTACGAAATAAGCGATGGCAAGATTGTCCCTTATAACAGGGCATATCTCCTTTCTCCACAAGGGGACGTTGCCGGCAAATACGATAAAATTCATCTCGTGCCTTTTGGCGAATATGTCCCCTTGAGAAAGATCCTATTTTTTATTGACAAAATGGTCGTAGGAATCGGCGATTTTCAAAGCGGCGAGGAGCATACAGTAATGGATATATCGAAGGGCAAGTTCGGGACATTAATATGTTTTGAGGTAATCTTTCCGGATTTAGTGAGAAGATTTGTAAAAAACGGTGCCGAGTTTCTGGTAACTATCACAAACGATGGGTGGTATGGAAAAACCTCTGCCCCCTATCAGCATATAGCGATGGTAACCTTCAGGGCTGTCGAGAACCGCATCCCTATAGTAAGGGCAGCAAATACAGGAATAAGCGGTATAATAGAGCCGACAGGAAGGATAACAAAAGAAACCGATATATTCACAAGAATATATCTTTCTGGAGAGATTAATATAGGCTCGTCCCAAAAAACATTTTATACCCAATATGGCGATATATTTGCATATATCTGCTCTGCCATTACTTTGCTATTGATTTTACTTTTTAAAAAGAGTTATAACAAAATATATATATATCATTGCATAAAATACGCTACATTATTCCATGAGTGATCTTTTTATCGTAATCATGTAGAAACAGGTCTTTAGACCTGTTTAGATGCGGTTTCAACATGGCTAAAGCCATGTTTCTACAATAATGCTATGCAATAATATGTCGCTTTATTTATGCAAGGCTATATAGTAGAGTATATTGCTGATAAGGAATGTGTCTCTGACAATTTACAAGATACAAATAGTGAAATTGAAAAGAAACAGCATAATAAAAATGGAAAAATTAAAGGCATCTTAAGAATCCCAAAAAGTGAGGTGCTTTTAGTGGAATATCAGAAGTAGGATAGTCACCAGCAATACCGATAATTTCCAAATCGGAATTTGAATAATAACTGACTATTGAAACTGGTTTATTTTTGAAGTAATCTTATATAGGAGGTGCAACATGGTATATAAGGGAATCGTAAAAGGTAGCGTTGTGATTTTAGAAGAAAATGTGAAACCCCTTGACGGAATAAGAGTAAAGGTAATTCCGATGGAAGAAACAGAGATAGAGCCAGATTTTAATGCAGACCCTTTTTTAAATGTTGATGAGTGGGCGCCTTTACTTATTGAAGATGCTCCAAGAGATTTAGCCCATCAACATGATTTTTATCTTTACGGAAAAGAAAAACTATGAAAGAAGAAATGTCTGTCTTTATAGACACTGTAGGATGGATAGCCTTAGTTCATAGAAACGACAACCTTCATCAAAAAGCAGTGCAGTCATATCGGAATATAGGTAATCTTCATCGCATTACAACAGATACTGTTTTAATAGAAAGCTGCAATGCCTTTAGTAAATCCACGATGCGTCCTTTGGCTTTGATATTAATGGAAAAAGTCAATGAAGCTAAAGTTCTCGGTATTTTGGAAGTAGTTCATGCTGAAGAGGAACTCATACGGCAAGGATTTGAAGTTTTTAAAAATCGAATGGACAAAGATTGGAGTTTTACGGATTGTATCAGTTTTGTGCTAATGAAAAAGAGAGGTATTAATAAGGCAATGACTTCAGACCATCATTTTGAGCAAGCAGGGTTTAAAAAATTATTGTAAAATCAAAAGTAAATTCATTTGTGAATTCTATAGGAGGGAGTAATGAAATTTTTTATAGATACTGCGGATATTAACGAGATAAAGGCTGCGCTGGAAATCGGGATTATTGACGGGGTAACTACAAACCCGTCTTTGATTGCAAAGACAGGCAAGGATTTCAAGACTGTTGTGGATGAGATATGCACGGTTGTTGACGGACCCATAAGCGTAGAGGCTGTAAGCATGGATGCTGAGGGGCTTATAAAAGAGGCGAGGGAGTTATCGAAGATAAATAAAAATGTCGTTGTAAAGATTCCTATGACAGAGGATGGATTAAAGGCTGTGAAAAAGGCGAGTCAGGAAGGAATACTTACTAATGTTACGCTGGTTTTTTCGCCGACGCAGGCGCTCTTGGCTGCAAAGGCAGGGGCTACTTATATAAGCCCGTTTGTAGGAAGACTGGATGACATAAGCCATATTGGCATGGATATTGTCAAACAAATCGTTACTATCTATGATAACTATGATTTTTCGACGGAGGTAATTGTGGCAAGCATAAGAAATCCTCTCCATGTAGTAGAATCAGCGCTTATGGGCGCCGATATAACAACTATTCCGTTCGGTGTGATAAAACAATTAGTAAAACACCCCCTTACAGATATAGGAATAGAGAGATTCCTATCCGATTGGAAAAAAGTGCCAAAATAACAAAAGACTTGAACACGAATAACACGAATGAAGCGAATTACACGAAAATAAGAAGTAAGAGGCAATATCGCTCTTGCTTCTTGTATGTTGTATCTATTCGTGTCATTTGTATATTCGTGTAATTAGTGTTCCATGTTTTATAATTTCCTTACTTTAAAATGTCTTCATCTTCGATAATCACCGCAAATAATCTCACTAAGATATACGGAAAAATTACTGCCGTTGACGGAATAAGTTTTTCCATCGAGAAGGGCGAGTGCTATGGATTCCTTGGCCCAAACGGCGCAGGAAAGACCACCACTATGAAGATGCTTTACTGCTTCTCTCCATTGACTGACGGCAGCCTTTCCGTAGACGGGATGGATGTGAGGAGAGAACAGAGCAATATCAAAAAGATTATGGGTGTTGTGCCGCAGGAGGAGAATCTCGACCCGGATTTAAGGGCATTCAAAAATCTAACCGTCTATGCCCGCTATTTCGATATCCCAAAAAAGGAAGCTGAGAAAAGGGCTGCCGAGCTTCTCGATTTTCTTCAATTAAAGGATAGGATGAACAGCCGTATAAGCGAGCTCTCCGGAGGCATGAAAAGGAGGCTTCTTATTGCCCGCTCTCTCATAAATAACCCTAAGATTCTGATACTGGACGAGCCGACAACCGGATTGGACCCGCAGGCAAGGCATCTGATATGGCAAAGATTGAGAATACTTAAGAAAAACGGAATAACCATGATACTTACCACCCATTACATGGAAGAGGCTTCTCAATTATGCGACCGCGTTGCCATAATGGACAGGGGCAAAATATTATTGGAAGGAGAACCTAAAAAGCTTGTAGCAGACGAGATTGGGACTGAGGTTGTGGAGATAAGGCTGGAAGACGAGAGCCACGATATGCTCATCGAGCAACTTGGCAAATTCAAGTTTACCTACGAGAAGGCAGGAGACACCCTCTACATCTTTTCGAATAACGGCAAGGAGATCCTCCCTTCTATCGTTGATATGAAGCACACCCACCTGCTCCACAGGTCTGCGACAATGGAAGACCTTTTTTTGAAACTTACAGGGAGGGGATTGAGGGAGTAAGATATAGAAAGTTGCGTATCCTGCAAAAACCCTTTTTTCTCACTTCCGTTATTTTTCCTTTTGCTCTTTTTAAAATCATTTAAGGAACAAAAGAAAAAATAAAAAGTCGTTCGAAAAAAGGGTTTTTGCAGTGTTATCAAAATTTATGTATAGCATTTTAAAATTACCAAACATCTCTTGGCGGGCATACAGGGTATGGCAGAGAAACAGGGATTCCTATCTAAGATTTTATAAGGCAAACCTGCTTGGAAATCTCGGAGAGCCTTTGATGTATCTCTTTGGAATGGGCATAGGAATAGGCAGTTATCTGGAAAAAATCGAAGGGGTCTCTTATATGGAATTCATAGCGCCGGGTCTCCTGATGATTACTGCCATGTATTCAGCATCCTTTGAATGCACCTTCGGGGCATTCACCCGGATGACAGAGCAGAAGACTTATGACGGCGTCCTCGCCACACCGTTAAACGCAGGCGATTTGGTTTTGGGAGAGATTTTGTGGGGCGCCACAAAGAGCCTTATAGGAAGCGGCATAATGCTCATAGTAATATATCTGGTAGGTCTAATGAAATCGTCAATCCTTATGATTATACCTCTGTTAGCGCTCGTATTCCTCGTGGGCATCCTTTTTTCGACGATTGCCATGACCGTTACAGCCGTATGTCCGAGTTACGATTTCTTCAACTATTTCTTCACCCTGATTCTTGCCCCTATGTTCTTTTTCTCCGGCATCTTCTTCCCCCTGTCGAATTTCCCTTCATGGGTAAAGATAGTATCGAGCTTCTTGCCCCTTACCCACGCAGTCAATATATCACGAAGCCTTCTGTTCGACACACTTTATCCGTCCCTTGTTTTCAGCATGCTGTTTCTTATCGCCTTCGCCGTCATCTTCGGTATCCTTTCCATAAATCTAATCGAGAGGAGGGTCATAAAATAATGAGGGCAAAAATTCTCGTAATAGACGATGAAAAGTGCATCAGAATCACCTTCGGAATGTTTCTTTCGGACGAAGGATATGAGGTCCATACTGCCGGCGGCTATGATGAGGCATTAACAGCAATTGCTGCAAGGGATTATGATTTGATATTTGCAGACATCCTCTTAGGCGATAAGACAGGCATCGATATGCTTAAAGAAATAAAGAAGATGAATCTAAACTGCCCCGTAGTCATGATTACAGGAGTTCCTAATCTCGAAACTGCCGAGGATGCCCTTAGGCTGGGGGCTTTCGATTATATCCACAAGCCTGTGGAGAAAAATGATTTACTGCATGCTGCAAATAGGGCGCTGCAGCACAAATCCCTGCTCGACAAAAACGAGAAATACCGCTCGAACCTCGAGGCAATTTTCAGGAGTGTAAAGGATGCGATTATTACCATCGATAAAGACCTGTCAATAATCGAGATGAACGAGGCGGCAGAAAAGATTTGCATGCTCTCTCGTGATTCAATTGGAAAACCTTTTAATTCTTTCCTGTCTCATTGCAGCGGCAAATGCTATAAAATCCTGCAAGAAACCTTCGAGAAAAAAGAGTCCGTCGAGATATATCATGTCGAATGTCCTCATATACATCGCTCGAATAAGGTCGTAACCCTGATTGTTTCTCCTTTGCTCGATGTTAAGGGGACATTTTCAGGCGCCGTAATGGTAATAAGGGACGAAACCCGTCTTGTAAATCTGGAAAGGGACTTGAGAGAGCGGCAGCAGTTCCATAAAATAATAGGCAGAAGCGATAAGATGCAAAGGATTTACTCCCTCATAGAAGACCTGTCGGATATTCAGACTACGATTTTAATTACAGGAGAGAGCGGAACAGGCAAAGAGCTAATCGCCGAGGCAATCCATTATACAGGAATACGGGGAGATAAGCCTCTCATAAAGGTGAACTGCTCGGCGCTGTCCGAAGACCTCCTTGAAAGCGAGCTTTTTGGACATATAAAGGGCGCTTTTACAGGGGCTATTAAAGACAGGCTCGGCAGATTTCAAATGGCTGACGGCGGAACGATATTCCTCGACGAGATTGGAGACATATCTCCGAAGATACAGTTAAAATTATTAAGGGTGCTTCAGGAAATGGAGATTGAGCCTGTAGGGGATTCGACTCCGCTCAAGGTGGATGTGAGAGTCGTGGCTGCTACAAATCAAAATCTAAAGGAAAAGGTCAAGAGCGGTAAATTCAGAGAAGACCTTTATTATCGCCTAAAGGTGATTGAGTTGAACCTGCCGCCGTTAAGAGAAAGAAGGGAAGACATACCGCTGCTTATGAATCATTTTCTCAAAAAGCTTAACGAAAAATTAGATAAAAAGATTACTGCCGTATCGAAAGATGTAAAAGAGATATTTACGAATTACAACTGGCACGGCAATATAAGAGAGCTGGAGCATGTGCTGGAATCTGCCGTTATCTCCTGCACTCATAATATCATCGAACTAAACAATCTGCCCTTTGAATTTAAAAAGGTAAAACAGACATTCATGTCCGATAAGAATGAATATCAGGCAATCCTTCAGGCATTGGACAAAACTGCTTGGAATAAGGCAAAGGCCGCCCGCCTGCTCGGCATGAGCAGACAAAGCATTTACAACAAGATGAAGGAATATAAAGTCAAGCGGGATAACTCCTAACCCGAATTTAATCCCATTCAAAACTCTGTATAATTTCCACTCCGCTCTTTTTACCGTATTTAATCACCGAGTCTCTCGCATAATGTGTTACCGCTATTAAAAACTTTTCTCCTTTATGTATATCCTTCAATTTATCCGATAATTCGATTATATCGTCTATATCATCCCTTCCAAGCTGAGACCTCGCCTCTCCTATTATCGTTATCTCTTTGCCTTTATATAAACCCCTGCTAAAGATATTGAGTTCCCCTTCCTTGTTAATGCCAAGGCTCTTTATGCTCCTCCTTAAAAACTTCTCGGTTACTTCTATCCCATATATTTCCTTCAATACCTTTGGCAATGCCTTATATGCCTCATTCTCAAGCATATAGCCAAGAGTGGATGTAACTCCTCCCAAATCCCTTCTTGTCAGGATCAATCCCCCTGCAAGTTCCTTTACCTCTATTGTCAACTCCTTCAACTCCTTCTGTGTTTCCTTCTGTGCCTCCGCAAGCTCTTGCATAGTTCTGTCGAGTCTGCCTACTTCTTTTTGAGTTTCTTTCTGTGCCTCCGCAAGCTCTTGCATAGTTCTGTCGAGTCTGCCTACTTCTTTTTGAGTTTCTTTCTGCGCCTCGGCAAGCTCTTGCATAGTTCTGTCGAGTCTGCCTACTTCTTTTTGAGTTTCTTTCTGTGCCTCCGCAAGCTCTTGCATAGTTCTGTCGAGTCTGCCTACTTCTTTTTGAGTTTCTTTCTGCGCCTCGGCAAGCTCTTGCATAGTTCTGTCGAGTCTGCCTACTTCTTTTTGAGTTTCTTTCTG
>CAYMMR010000002.1:0-34873 GCA_964391545.1 uncultured Nitrospinota bacterium
CAGTATCGTCTAATTAGGTTTTCTGTTCTATCTTTTTTATAAACACGCTCCCCTCTTTCAATGTCTCCAAATCAGTATCGGAATATAACCCTGCAAGCCCGAGCAAAAACAACACAATCCTCATCCCGATCCCAAGATAGCCGACATCGTTTCCTGTTATAAAAATCAACAACAGGTTTATAGGAACAGCAGTTACAAGTATAACCCCTCCTGTCTTAAGAGGTTTCTGCTGAAAGGAGTTTCCAATATCAAGCCCAGATATGACAAACACACTCTCTCTCGAATATTCCGTTATTCTCTCTACAAAACGATTATATATTCCTAATACTTTATTAGCTACTCTGCTGGTCTCAAATACAGGTATAGGCTCCCCTTCCCCTATCTCGGTCAATCGTCCAAAGATGCTAAATCTGAATGCGATACATATCCATATCCATATCCCCGCCAGCATCCTGTGGAAGATACTATAAGAATATATCCCATCCAGCCTGTCTTCAAATGTCCTGTAACCGTAATAAACGGTCTTAATAGTATTTACAAATACACTATTTTCTATCCAGTGCTGAATAATCTGTCTCATAAGAATTTATAATAGCACAGCGTTTAAGTTGCTGCAAAAACCTTTTCCTGAACGACTTTTTATTTTTTACTTTTGTTCCTCTAACCATTTTAAAAGAGCAAAAGAAAAAATAACGGAAGTGAAGAAAAAGGTTTTTGCAGTGTTGTTATTCCTTTATCGCCACAAAACTTATAATCCTTCCTGCTTGTTTACCTTCTTTCCGATAAGAAAAAAATCTGTCATTGTGGCAGTATGTGCAAAAATTAGTAGTAAGTATATTTTCCTGCTTTAATCCTGCCTCAATCAACTGCATTCTATTAGCCTTTTTAATATCCAACATCCATTTTTCATTATCTTTCTTTATGGCAATATCTCTCCAATATGAGAATCTTTCTTTAAATGGATTAATACAATTATCATCCACCTCATAACAGCATTCTCCTATTCCCGGACCAATAACAGCAATTATATCTTTAGATGAGATAAGAAATTCCTCCATTATTTTAAGGACAGTCTTCTTAGAAATCTCCAGAGATGTCCCAACCCTGCCGGCATGAACAATACCAACAGCTTTTCCTTTTATATCCGCCAATATTACAGGAAGGCAGTCCGCCGTAAAAACGGCTATCGGAAATGCTCTCTTGTTCGTTATAATTGCATCGGCCTCAATTTGTTTAGGGGCAAGGGGCAAGGGGCAAGGGGCAAGTAACCCATGACCCATGACCCTTGACCCATGACCCTTGATAATATGTATATTGTCTCCGTGAACTTGTTTTACTGTAAATATCTTATTTGAGTCAAACCCAATTTGTTCTTTAAGAATATCCCCTATGCCGCCGCATACTCTCGTTGTAAAGGCATGGGCTATATTGCCTATCTTATCAAGCTGATTGGAAATTATATACCTATCACGCATTCAAAATCTCCGCATCTCCTGCATTCGCCTTTTTCAGGACACGATGGGGTTGTTCTCCCGTCTCTGCTCTTCTCTGCCTCTTTTACAAGATAATCTTTTCTTACACCGGAATCGATAAAATCCCACGGTAAAATTTCATTATAATCCCTCTCCCGATAAACATAAAATTCAGGATTGATATTAGTCTCCCTGAATGTCTTAAACCAGTCGCCATTTAATCGATGACACTTAAAAAGCAGTTCTCCCACCCTTCTATCCCCTCTCGATAGAAGAGCCTGAACATAAGACCATTTTGGCAATTCATGGATGACATTTATATTGCTTATGCCTTTAAGTCCCGATTTTATCTTTTTAATCTTTCGATTCAACGATGCAACATCTTCCATCTTTTCCCATTGATATGGAGTAAATGGTTTCGGTATGAAGGGATTAATGCTTAAGGTTATATTTCCAAGATGTTTTTTGCCTTTTGCAATTTTTAAAACCGAGTGTTTTATCTTTTTTGACAGGCTGACAATCGCTTCTATATCATCGTCGGTCTCCGTAGGAAGGCCGATAAGAAAATACAGCTTAAAATCCGGTATTCCTGCCGAGGCTATAACCTGAACTGCAGCGATAATCCCGTCATCGCTCATCTCTTTATTTATAGCCCTTCTTAGTCTTTCAGAGCCTGCCTCCGGGGCAATCGTAGCCGTCCTGTGTCCGCTGTCGGATAAGAATTCGATTAATCGTTCCGATAGCCTATCCAGCCTCAAGGAAGATACCGAAATAATGCCTCCCATTCCCTCTATACCGTCGCATATTTTGGAGATATCCGGATTATCGCATATCGCCGCCCCTACCAGTCCGATCTTTTTTCTGTATTTTAATCCTTCCGAAGCCTCTTTGAGTATAACATCGGCGCTGTAATTTCTCGAAGGGCGGTAACTATATCCGGACAGACAGAATCTGCAGTGTTTCCCGCACCCCCTTCCAACCTCAATCATATACATATCTCCGAATACCGTATTCGATGTTATTATACGAGAAGAAGTCGGAGTCATGTTTAAATTCTTTACCCATCTCCTCTTAACCTTTGAGGGAAAACCGTCTTGCGGCAATATCTCTTCAATCTCCCCCGATTTATTATAAGACACCTCATAAGCAGATGGTATATATATGCCATCAATAGCGGAGAGCCTTTGGTAAAACCTATCTTTAACCACTGACCACTGACCACTGACCACTGACTCATAGTTTTCTCTCAACACTTCAACAACCTCATCTATCGCCTCATCGCCTTCTCCGACAAAAAATATATCGATAAAATCGGAGAGCGGCTCGGGATTAAAGGCGGCGCAAATTCCGCCCATTAGTATTAAAGGGTATTTTCCATTTCTGTCGCTGCCTTTTACAGGTATATGAGAAAGGCCGAGCATCCGGAGTATATTTATATAATCGGATTCAAATGTAACCGAAAAGGCGGCAATATCGAAATTCTGCACAGGGGTCTGCGATTCGAGCGAAAAAAGGGGAATATTCTCTTTCTCAAAATGAATTAAATCTTCAGGGGAAGGGAGAAATACCCTTTCGCAAAGGATGTCGGGATGACGGTTAAGTAGAGAGTATATCTTTTGAAAACCAAGGTTGGACATCCCTACCCGATAGGTATTCGGGTAACAGAGGGCAAATGTTATCTTGCCGCCAAAAGATTTTTTTACAGCGCCTGTCTCCTCCGAGAGGAGACCCTTCATCCTTTCATAAAGCTGCCATGACATTATTTAAAAAAGGTTGAGGTTGAGGTTGAGGTTGAGCGATTGTTTTTCTTAACCTTAACCTTAGCCTTAACCTTTGTTTTCTATTTGACTTTTAGTTCCTCTATGTCAACCTTCTTTACCCTTCCGTTTTTCATATTCTCGTTAATATTACGGATTACTACCTCCTTCAATTTCTCCCTTACAAAGTGGGTGTCTTCATAAAATTTATCCCTGAAGAATTGGTCAACGGAATCCTCCAATATTCCTTCATAATACATAGGATTCTTTTTAATTATATCCGCAGACTCTTTGTTTTCGAGCTCCAATTTTACATTCATGGTCATAACTTTATTCTCCTCGGGGCTAAAGGATATTGGCAATATAATACCCAATCTTGCAAGTCTTTCTTCTGGAACAGGCGGCGCAGGAGGCGTCGAGGCTGTCTGCGTTTCTGCCTGTGAAGGCTGCTGCGATTCGGTTAGATTCGCTTCGCCCGCTGCAGGCTTCTTTTCCATTTCCGCAGGCTTTTCCGTTTCTAAAGGCTTAACCGGTTCTTCCACCTTTTTCTCCTCAATGCGAGGTTTTGGAGAAGGTCTCTCTTTTACGGCTACAATTTCTTCCTTCTCCTTTACGCCGGACATCCATTTTTTAGCAACTACTACAATAACTAAGGTTCCGGCGGCAAGAATTGCAAGCATAATAAGCGATAGGATTATCAGTTTCCATGTAATTTTCCTTTTACCGGCAGGGGCTTCTCCCTGGTCTGCCGATGCCTCTTCCGTTAAACCTGTAGTGAGCGAAGCGAATCTATCAATATCCTGTTGCGCCCCTTTTTTTAAAAATCTACCCTGCAATTTCGATAGATAGGATGATAGACGGACATTCTCCATTATCTTTCCGAAGAATCCGGAGCCTTTAGGCTTAAACTCCTCTTCCATATCCGCCATTACATCTATCGGAGAGGTATCTTCAGCTGTATCGGAAACAGGACGGCGGGCTTCGGTTTCCAAATTTTCAGATGAAACCATCGTCCCATCTAACGATTCGGATGCCTTTTTCATGACATCGTCAAATTCAGAAGATATAGAAGGCTCTGGCACAGCTTCTCCAGATACCGCAGATTCTCTTTGCGCATCGCCGATATTCATCTCTACCGCTGTGTCTTCCATCAACTTATCTAAATCTATCTCTCCTTCGCCTCCTGCTTGTGCCGGTGGTGCGGCAGGCGGATTAATATCCGCCTCGATAGCGCTATTTTCAGGCGACGTGCTTAATGACCCGGCAAGAAGTTTATCCATTTCTTCCTGACTCAGAATGCCTCCTGTTTTTATATCGGCATCCAATGGGACAAATTCTTGTTCCTGAAAAATCGGCAGATCCGCCTCTATAGCAGGTTCAGCCTCTTTTTCTTCTTCAACTGCCGCCGAGTTTTGCGAAAAACCTGCATCTCCCAAATCGAGTTCGGGCTCTGTGGTTTGAGGGGTTGATTCAACAGGAGAGATTTGGCTGACAATATCGGAGGTCTGTTCTCTATTTTCTATGCCGTCTCCTTCCTCCGATTTCTTTTCTTCCAACTCATTTAAAAACTCATCGATACCGGCATCCTCTAAGTGCGGCTCATCCTTTTCCGGTTCCGCAGCAACAGAAGACGCAATATCTTCCGTAAAAACAGAAAGCTCATCTTCGGCAGATTTTTCGACAGACGCAGAAAATCCTTCATTTAAAATGTCTTTAAGCCGCTCTTCTCCAGGAAGCGCTTTTTCCTTTAATATATCGGATTCTATTTCATTTAATAACTCGCCGACCCCATCTTTATCCTCTTTCACATCCGACCCGTTATTCCCTGTTTCCGTTCCTTGCCCCTCCTGCTTACTGTCCCTGCTTGAATCATGCAGGGACATGCTTGCAGAGCCTGCCCCGCACTCGATGCTGGGGGCAAGCCCGCCTCCTGCTCCATCGAACATAGCCCTTTCTTCCCATTTTGATATGTTCTCCTTCAAGCTGCTGACGATATTATTCAATTCAACGGCTTCTCTTTTCTTTACAAAGAATATACTCCCGCATTTATAGCACTTGGCTTTTATGCCTTCTGCAGTAATAATATCGTCCTTTACTTTATATTTCGATGTGCACTTAGGGCAGCGAAGCAGCATAGCTTATATTTTAACAGATTTTCAAAAATGAGACATCTATTTTCCCGGTAAAATTTCGATAAATTTCGGGTAAATTATAGCGAAGAATAATCAGAATGGGAGTTTTTTAATCAGACTGAAACTTGCAGTCTCTGCTACCTCTTCAAAGGTTACCGGTCTTGCCCTCATGGCCTCGACTGCAATCGTTGCCTGTCCAGAACCTTCCCATACAATATTTCCAGTCGAAACATCCCACACCTGAAGGAATATCTTAACGGTAGTCTCCCTTGTCGAAATAAGAGATAATCCAAGAAAAGAGAATCTTGAATATGTTGTTTCCGTAAAAGATAACAGCCTTGGCTGCGCCACATACCGAACATCGAGCGCATTGCCTATCCTTTTAAGGAGGCTTATGTTCAGTATGCCGGTAATATCATAATAATCCAGCATTTCCGAATAAGAGCTTGTAAGCCCGGCATTGTTAATGCTGTTTATAGCCTCTCTCGATGAAACAAAGACGATTGAAGGTTTTTCCAGCTTAAATGCCTTTTCCAATATATCCGAAACCGTCAGCCTGTATTCTCCAAGGTTGCTCCACCTCGAAACTATCGTAGTAAGAAAACCTATACGATGATCGTTTACATCTTCTATAACAGGAGAGCGGTATAATTCATTTGCGCTATAGTTTATCTGCTTGAAAGGCCCGCTGCAGCCTGCAATGAAGAAGAATACAGAAGACAGAAGACAGAAGACAGAATAAAAAAACCGATTAATCCGCAGATTACGCAGATTTTCGCAGATTTCTTGACTTCTGTCATCTGTCATCTGTCCTCTGTCTTCTGTCCTCTGTCTTCTCATATCTTATATTTTAGCATCTTATTCAGCATCCAGCTTGTATTTACTTTCTTGCTGCAATATTTATATACTACCTCGGATAATGGCATTATCTGACATCCGTTTTTAAGTATACCGCCTTCCGTGCTGTTTATAATATTTAAAGCGCCATCTCTTTTCCATTGAGAAAATGCCCATTCAAGCCACTGCTTCGTTACGGACATGGATTTTATCGTAGGTATATTCATTCCGAATACATCTTTCTCGCTTATTATATTGTCCTTTTGTTTTTCAAATACAGAAAGCAGGTCTTCATCTTCATATATCGAATTTCGAGTATAAACATTCCCTTCCGAATAAGAAAGGTCCTGTCCGACAAAGGCGATTGGATTGGCTCCGCTTTTAAAGGCAAGGTCATAAGCCACGGATAACACGCTGCCGCCCGGAGTAAGGGTGCCTACGCCTCCTACTGCTTTCCGGATCTGGTCAAAGAGCGGTATATCCGGGGCATATTTATTATAAAATACAACCCTTCCCCGCCATATTTTCAACACCGACGGATGAACGACGGTCGAGGTAACCAGAATCAGGTCTTTTGTATCTATTCCTTTAAAGAAATCCGTTACATATTTTTGAGGGTCGAGATTGACTACGAGAGAAGGGGTAATCGAATGGTAAAGGAGGGTTTTCAAGACAGCATCGCAAGATATTATCAGCGACCTCTCTCTGGCAGCATATAAATACTTTATGTTTTTATCGAGAGATGGTCCTGCCCCTACAATTATACACGGCACATCTTTAAATCTGTCTTTAAGGGCAAAAACACCCGGACTGCGTGATATATCTCCTCTGTTTTTATTGAAATTATTCTGCCATAACCCGGTAAATAAATTTATTGTAGCATTCTTAACTTCTTTCAGTCTTTCATGGTCTACCATAATAAAAACAGGTAAAGGTATAGGTAAAGGTTGGAAAATATCCCTAATATCTTTACCTTTACCTTTACCTCTGCCTATCTACTATCTTTTCAGATTCACTGCCTCGGTCAACATTTCATCCACTGTTGTAATTATCCTCGAGTTTGCCTGGTATCCCCTCTGTGTCTGAATCATAGTAACAAACTCCGTGCCGAGGTCAACATTCGACTGCTCCAGGGCGCTGCCTGCTATACTTCCGAAACCGCCTGCCCTGGCAAGGCCAAGAACAGGCTGTCCAGATGTCGCCGATTCTGCAAATAGGCTGTTACCGGTTCTTGTCAATCCCCATGGACTCGAAAAATTTGCCAATCCTACCTGCCTAAGATTCTGTGTTTGCCCGTTGCTGAATAATCCCGATATTATACCATCCTGGTCAACGGAGAGCGCCTTTAATGTTCCTGTAGCATAGCCGTCCTGAGTAAGGGCATTAGTAACGGAATTGGCAGCATAGCCTGTCATATCTCCGTAGGTGCTTCCTGTAGAGCTGTCTATAAGGTTCCATGTTACGCTTATAGGACTGGCTCCGCTGACACCGTTTATGGTAATAGCCGGATTGGTGGTCGGCGAAGTAAGTTGCCCGGCAGTGCTAAAGGCAAGAGATCCCGTTCCACCGGTAACTGTAACAGAGCCGGATGCAGCGCCCGATGTAGTCGCAGCCATAGAATAGTCCCAGTTGTTTCCCGACTGCTTTGTAAAGGAAATAGTCAGGGTAACCAACTGTCCTAAAGAGCTGTATAAATTGACGGCAGATTGAAATACCGTTCCGCTGCTGGCATTTGCATTAAGATTAGCCCCAAGCCTGAAATATGTAGATGCCTTTGGCTGGGACTGAACCCCTGATAAATCTATATCCGCCAATGAGCCTGTAGCCACTCCGTTGGTATCCAATTGATAACCCTGAACTACAAGTCCGTTAGGATTAACGAGCTTGCTGGCGCTGTCCAATGTAAACTGCCCTGCCCTCGTATAATACCTTTCGGTCCCCTGATTTACAATAAAAAATCCTGTCCCCTGAACTGCCATATCCGTTGCATTTCCTGTTGTCTCGAAGGAACCCTGCGAGAAGCTTAAATTTACATTCTGGAGCATAGAGCCCCTGCCAATCTGGAGAGTCGCAGAGCCGTTCGAAACACTGTGCGAGAGAATATCCGCAAAGACAGACTTACTCCCTTTAAACCCCACCGTATTCACATTTGCGATATTATCGCCGATTACATTCATCGCCTGTCCATAGGTCATAAGACCGCTTACGCCGGAATACATCGAGCTTGCTAATGACATATATTACCTCCTTTTTATTTTAGTGCAAGTGAAAGTGTAAGCGCAAGTGAATTGTCTTTCTTTGCGCTTACATTCCCGCTTACACTTAATTTATATTGTTTACCTCGAGGACACTGCCAAGCGAAACCCTCTGCCCTCCCACCGAGAGAAGCGTATTGCCGTTATCAAAGGATACCCCTGTTACCTGTCCTCTTATAAGAGGAGTAACGGATATATCCGTTCCTGCGGGGTCCTTTGCCGAAACCATAAAAGAATATGTTCCATCCGATAAGGAATTACCGCTGCTGTCCTTTCCATCCCAGACAAAAGAATTCTCTCCTGCATCCTGAGAAGACATGGAAACCGTCCTGACCAAATCTCCCCTATAATCGTAGATGTTTACCCTTACCTCTTTTGCGGCAGATGAAAGTTTATAATTTATCTCCGAAGACGTTTCGGCAGAAAGCTTGATGCTGTTTCCTTCGGACTTTATCTCCCTGCCTATGATGCTAACCGCCTGGGTGTTATTGAGAGAAGACTGGGTCATCTGGATGTTTTTAAGGTTTTCATTTACATTAAACATCTGCTCCAGAGAGCTGAACTGCGCCAGTTGTGCGGTAAACTCGGTATTTTGTATAGGATTCATCGGGTCCTGATTTTTCATCTGCGCCACAAGCATTGTAAGAAAGGCATCCTTTCCAAGGGCTTTATTGTTTTTTGAGCCGTCAGCGCTCTCAGAGCCATTCGAATATATAAACTGAGAATCTAAAACCTGCATTTTTAACCTCCCTTTAGCTACAGCAGTTGAGTTGTTAAGTTGTTGAGTTGTTTAACTACTTAACTACTAAACTACTTAAAAGCTGAATTGCTAAATAAAAATATTAATTATATTCCGGCTATCTATATTGCCTATAGCCTCTATTTTCTTATCGGTTAAATTTACCGCATTAGGTTCGGAGGCATCGGACTGTTCTGCATTGTGCATCAAGTCATGTTTTCCGTTTTTATAATCGTATCCGTTCCCTACCAAAACGGAAAACTGGTCTACCTTAATTCCGGAGTCGGATAAAGAACGTTTGAGATCTCCGAGATTGGATTCTATAACTTCCTTTACTAACGGCGTATCCGCCACCATCGTGGCTTTCATATTATTGGATTCCATGCTGACCTTAATATGAACGGAGCCGAGAGAAGGGGGGTCGAGATGTATCTTTATCTCATTTTTTTCGCCCCGTATAAAAATAGCGGCCTTTTCGACAATTTGACTTATAACGGCCTTATCGATAATCGTCTTCTGAGATTGGGCAATATTTTCCACCCCGGACTTACCGGTAGAATCGCCCTGTTTTAAAACCGCATATTCCTTTGCATTCAAAGAAAAATTATCGCCGCCGGAGAGGTCAAAATCTATATTCTGCTCGTTTCCTTCACCCTGCGATACGGCCGGAGCTAATGCAGCAATATTACCGCTCTTATCGGATGATTTTACTATTTTCACTTCTCCTGCTGGAATTTTCGCCTGCGGAGGCAAATCTAAGGAAACACCGTCAGCTTCGGAGAGATCGAGCAGAGAAGAATTTTCAAGCTTGCCTGAAATAATATTTTTAATCTCCTTTAATGTATACAATGCCCCCGAATCTGTCTGCCCTATGCGAAGCGGATTAACCATATCCCCTTTTTTCAAAGTATCGAGGATAGGCTCTGAAAAAGCATTTTCTATGTTAGGCGCTGTCTTCTGCTGCGGTTCATCCGAGGCAATCCGTTTAATATTGCTTAACATCTCATTGTAATTCTTTGAGAACTTTAAAACAGGCATAATGCTGTTTTCGCTATTTATTTTTTCGGCATGGACAGAATCGAATGCAGAGTTACCCCGGACGATTACTTGGGCTGCCATCTCTTTTGCAGTCTCTTCGCTAAAACCTAAATTTTCAAGAAAATCCACTGCCTTAATATCAGGGGATGAATTTGTCCCACCCATTGACTGCAATGCAGCCTTAATATCCTCGCTGCCGAATCCCATCATCGAGAGAAAAATAGAGGCGCTCATTTCTGTTATAACAGTATCGCTCGCCTCCATAATATTACTTCCATTGACAACAGCCTGTAATTGAATGCTTAAATCCTTAGATGCAGCATCGTCGCTATAAGTTTCTGTATTGCAAACCTCGCATGTAAGATTATCTTTGACAGGACTGCCGGATCCGCCGCCAATTTCCTTATTTATTGCTTCGTTAAAATAGACGGGAAAATCATTTTCTCCACTCTCTGTATCTAAATTGTCATCCGGTGCAGAGGGCTGAGTTATTGCCTGTAACTGCGAGAGCACATTTGCTGCCAAAATAGCTGTTTCCATAAAATCTCCTTTCGCTCTCTATTAAAGCAAATGCCATGCCAAACCTCTCTGTATTTATAACGCCTTTAATTACAATATGTTATTTGATTGAAGATTTGCTATTGCGGCAGGGGAAAAGAAAAATTTGCCTATGGACAGGAAATTTTTAGAACAAAGACTTGATTTTAGACGGGACATACAGAGCTTGTCCTGAGCGAAGTCGAAGGAATAAAGCAGGATAAAAAATATTCAAAAATAATCCTCTCAATCCTGTCAAGTTTTTATAATTTCTTCTGGATTCTGGATTCTGAATTCTATATTCTTATATTCTATGAGGAATATAGCCCTATTCATAAGCACACACGAAACATTGCGGGCAGAGAAATTTTTAGAGGCAGGCGGCATCGTCTTCAAAACCGTTATAAAGCCCCGCAATATTACATCCGAATGCGGCATGGGATTGGAATTCGACAGTAATGATAAAGATAGGGCATTAAAAATATGCCAACAGAATAATTTAAGATTGACAGGTATATTCCTCTTAAAAAGTGACGGCTCTTGGGAAAAAATCTAACACATCTATATATCCTTGCATAATTAAAGCGACATAAAGTGTCATTGCGAGGAGCGTCAGCGACGAAGCAATCTCTTGATTTACCAACAGGTTTAGATTGCTTCGCTGCCGCTCGCAATGACAAACTATTGATGCGTTATCTATACAAGGCTATATAAAACCCCCCTTAAATAAAAAAATCGCTAATATTAAAGTTATTTTGTTTTTTGCCGATATTAAAGATAGGGAGTTTTTTAATTCATATTAAATGTTATTCATGAATCAATTCTATAGGCAATATCGGCATAGATATTGATTTCTTGAGTTTAAAAAAGGAGGTGATTAAAATGGCAACGGTTGGAGCCGTATCGAACAAAGGACAATCTCAGAATTTAGCCCAGGCAATGAGGGGCGAGCAAAAGGATCAGGCAAGCCAGACGCAGAAGAAGCAGACAAAGAGAATCGAAAAAAGGCAGAGCCAGGCAGTCGAGAAATTGACTGACGCTTCCGAGCAGCCAAAGAGCACAGAAGAGTTAAAAAACAGAAACCAAACAGCAAAGGCAAGCGCATCGAAGATGACTGCCAAAGGGGCAAAGCTGGATAAGGTGGCGTAAAAAGAGTTTAGGGATTAACGAAAGTTGTCATTGCGAGGGCGCAGCCCGAAGCAATCTCAAAAGAGGATTGCTTCGCCTTCGGCTCGCAATGACATACCCATATAAACTACAGTAAAATTATTTATGCCGTTCACTATAACTCTTTATGATAAATAATGTCTCGTCATATCTGAATTATCAGGGACACGGCATGATCGAGCGGTATCCCAGGGATTTGAGCATCTCCTATGTAACCGCCCATGAGATGAGACATGCCGTTCATAACGACCTTACCGCCCTCGCAAAAAAATTAGATGTGGAGCAGGATATTTCCTATAAGGTCTCAATCTCCGGTGGAAGATTGATTGCTTTGCAAGGCAAGACAGAGGCTGATTTCAAAAAAAAAGAAGCCCAGGGGCTTTCTTCTTTAGCATCGAAAGAAGCCTCTCCTTCCGCTAAAGACGAGCTCGAAAGCTATCTAAAAGTAACACGGTTAAATCGTCTTAAAGACAGCTATGAGGAACGATTAAGGGAGATAAAGAATGTGGCAAGGGGCAAGCCTGCTCCTGCAAGTAGTAAGCAGGGGGGACAAGGGGCAAGGGATAATAATAATTTTATTTTAAAATCGGAATCATTGGATAAAGATGCAGGACAGATTATCACGGATAACACGCCATCCGATAACTCCGTTAAAAGAGAGATGGAGAAGCTGAGGCTGCGGAACGAGATAAAACTGATTGACGACCGTATCGGCGATATAGAAGACAGAAAAATATTGAATGAGATGATAGATGAGTCGAGAGCCGGGAGCCGGGGGTCGGAGGCAGAGGGTCGGGGATCGGAAGAAAATCATACGGATTTCATAAAACTGAGGAACGGCATAAGCGATGTCGTTGCCGGTTCTTTTTGGTTCATGGAAAGAGGTGTCCCGGGTGTAATCCTTATTGACGGCGCAGGCTCGGCAGTAAAGGCAAAAGATACTTTGAAAGAATTGGAAAAAACACCTAACAATTCACAGATTGCCGATAAAATCAACTTCGGGTCAAGGTTTCTCAATCTCAAAGATTCGAGCTTCGACGACCTGTCAAAAAATCTCTCGTCTCTGGGCGTCAGTTCTCAATCCCTTTCAAATAAAGAGAGCTTTAATATCCATAAAGGCATCTCATCAAACAGCGATATAGCCGATGTTCGCACAGGCTTTGGAAGCCCTAATGGAATATATAAAATAAAGGCGGAACAAACGGCGTCAGGGCATCGGATTGCGTCAAACGAATTCTCAGACCCTTATAAATCGCTTAATCTGCCGGGAAACTTTACTATAAACGGTTATACAATATCCGTAACTGCCTCGGATTCGCTCGCCGATATAAAGGATAAGATAAATTTCGGCGAAGATATAAATAAAAATGGGGGATTAGACCTGTCCGAAGATTTGAATAACAACGGGGCTATTGACAGCTTTTTCGTTAAAGGGGTAAAGTCGGGCGGCGTCTACATAGGCTCCGTATCGATATTCGAGGATATAGATTCGAACAGGCAGCTCGATTCGAGCGAGGACATCAATAATAACGAAAGACTGGACGGCGGCAGCGGCCGGATAAATGTTACTGCGTCAATAGAAAGAAACAGGCTTATGCTTACCGCCACACTTCAAGGAGATAAAAAGATAAGCCTGACAGATACGGATGGAATACTCCTTTCGCTCGGTTTTTTTCAATTGGACGGAAAGGGCGTATCCGTGCAGAAGGAGCAGCAACTCTTAGCAACAGGGGAAAATCTGAATAAAGAGCCTCAAAAAGCCGTAATAAGCGTAAACGGAATAAAATATGAAAGAAATACAAATAACATCAACGATATAATCCCGGATACCGCCATAAATATTAAAAAGGCATCGGACTCGGATATAACGGTTACAATATCGTCGGACATCGATCGGGCTTTAAATAATATAAAAGGTTTTGTTAATAGTTTTAATAACACATTAAAATTTATAAACGATCAGATTGCATCGGACAGGATGCTGAATAAAGACCCTGCAGTTCAGAATATAAGAAAAGATATGGTTGATAATGCCTATAATGAAATACAGTCCGATGACGGAAGCAATCGCATATCCGAAATAGGCATAGAAAAGGACAAAAGCGAGAAGAGAAGCTTTAATCAGGTTTCTCTGACAAACCTCCTCAAAAATCTAAAGGAGCATCTTGCCGCTCCCCCTTCCAAAGGAGGAAACTCGATATTTGCCGGCCTCGATGAGGTGGGTATAACATCCATTGAAAACGACACTATGAAGATTAACGAAGACAGGCTTAAGGAGTCATTGAAAAATAATATTGACGGCTCGTATAAAATATTATCCGGAGCCGGCGGCAGCGTAACCAATAGGCTTAAAAGTCAAATGGATTCTGCGCTCAATCCAAAGACAGGAGCTATAAAATTCAGGAAGGATGTGATAAGCTATTACATACAAAATCAAAATGTTGTAAGGGATTTCTTGAAGGACAAACAAACCATATCCCAGACAAAAATAGAAGGCAAGTCAAAGACAACCGTGCTGTCGAAGGTCGCATAATGGGCAAAGACATAATTAATTATCTCAAAGAGGAATTAGATTGTTACGAAGCCATACTTTCTTTAACCAGGCGACAAAGAGATGCCTTGATAAAGGGCAAAGATAATGCAATCGGGGAAATAATTAAAGAAAAGGATATATTGATTAATAAGGTTAAGGAGATTGATAAAAATATCGAACGGCTATCAGCCGTCGGCTATCAACCGTCAGTAAAATCTTTAATGGAGAAAATAGAAACGATATTAAGGGAAACTGTTGAGATAGAAAATGAATGCAGAAGAATAATAGTAAATAATATGAACAGCCTGTCTAACGACATAAAGGGGCTGGGCAAGGGGAAGCAAATAGCGCGCGGATATTCTGAAAAGGGTATCTATACCCCCAAGTTTATAAGAACAAAAACTTAGTTTCACCACAAAGACACAAAGGTCACAAAGAAGAAAGGAGAAAGTGAGAAAGAAAAAAATATTTTTCCTCCATTTCTCAATTATCTTTTTCTTTTTTATTTCCTTTGTGTTCTTTGTGGTGAAAGGGTTTTATAAAGAGGCGAACGATTATGCCGACTATAAGCAGTGTGCAAAATATCATTACAGCCTACAGCCAGCAATTGAAGTTTAAAGAGAGGCTCGCATCCGCTAAAAAAATCGAGACACAGCAAACTCAAAAAGACAGCGTAACCATCTCTACTGATGCGAGGAGGCTGTTTGAAGAAGCTATGGCTTTAAAACATAGTCCGGTTGAAAGCGAAAACCATGCAGGTGCCGAAAAAGCCAATGATAACGATACCGACGGAGATTCGGAGACAACACACCATGAATAATTATTTCTTCTGCTCTTCTGCCGGCTGTTTTGGAGGCTTTTTCTTGACAATCTGCTCGCTGATTCGAACTGCCGTTGCGGGATTTATATTGCTCAATATCTTTGCGGCGCTCTTGCCTTTCATCCTCGACAATATCTGTATGGTAATATCCCTATCGAGTTTTTCGATCTGTGCGGCGGCTTCGGCAGGAGGCATAGTGCTGTAAACCTTTACAAGATGGTTAATGCTCTTTTCTTCCAAATCCTTTCTCAATGTTATTAATTTTTCTATATCCGACTTAATGGCTGCCAGTTCATTCAGCTTCTGCTGGATGCTCTGCTGAATCATATTTAACTGTTCTTCTTTTAGTTTAATCTCGTTCTCCTTTTTTGCCAGTTCCTCTCTCTTCTTTTCGAAAGACTTCAACAACTCAAGGTCAATCTCGGACTGTGCCTCTGTCTTGTTCTCCGATGCAGGCTGTTCCTGGCTTTTTTCCGCAGAAGGGGCTTCGGCCTTCTGCTGTGCATAGGATGGAGAAACAAGGGGTATCTCCTTTCCATACCAAAGGAGAGTCAGTCCCGCCTTTAGCGATATAACCGCTATAAAAATTATTCCGATTTTTTTATTCAGCATATCTTTCTCTCGAAAATCTGTTTACTGCTATTTCGTCGAGGAATCTCTGCTCTTTAATATCGATTTCTTTTTTATATTCAGCCAGCCCTCTCTCTTTAACGACCTCCAATATTTTCCTGTTCTTCATGGCTTCGATTACTTCCGTCAGTTTCCTGTCAACCATTACTTGACGCTCCTTAATGACCTGCCTCTGATTATTTATCCTGACTTCCAATCCATCGAGATAGCTGAAGTATAACTTAACATCCTCGATATTCAAAAATGAAGCAGCGCCGTTACCGCCTCTCTGCACCATGCCTAACTCTTTTATATGGCTGTCCCTCTCATCTTCCATTGTTTTAAGCTTATCCTCTTCGGCTGACAACTGTCTTTTAAGCCCGGATAACTCTTTAAGCAGATTATCCTCGATTGTCTTCCTGTAATTCAAAACCGGTTCGAGTCTGAAATTAAACATACATTTAAAAGGTAAAGAGGCGAAAAGGTAAATAGGTTAATAGGCAAGCCTTTTTACCTTTTAACCTCTTAGCCTTTTAGCCTGTAAATAGGGATTTTAATGATTCGATACTCTCGTTAAAATCCGCTCTCTCCTCTATCCCCTGGATAAGGTATTTATTTATCCTGTCTACCATATTTACGGCATAATCGATTTTAGGATTGCTGCCCTTTACATAAGCTCCGATATTTATAAGGTCTTCCGCTTCTTTATATGTGGCAATAATCTCCTTAATCTTATGCGCAAGATTCATCTGCTCTTTTGATACTATATCTATCATCACCCTGCTTACGCTGTTCATTATGTCTATTGCAGGATAATGGTTATGGGCAGCAAGACTCCTCGATAAAATAATATGCCCGTCGAGTATCGCCCTCGTGGAATCCGCTATAGGCTCGCTTAAATCATCCCCTTCTACAAGAACCGCATAGAGACCCGTAATGCTTCCTCTATCCGATGCAGTCCCTGCCCGCTCTAAAAGCTTTGGAAGAGTTGCAAAAACAGAAGGCGTATATCCCTTTGTCGTAGGCGGCTCTCCTATGGCAAGTCCAACCTCTCTTTGCGCCATGGCAAAGCGTGTTACAGAATCCATCATCAAAATCACATCCATCCCCTTTTCTCTGAAATATTCCGCAACGGCAGTGGCAATAAAGGCTCCGCGCATCCTTATAAGCGGCGGCTGGTCGGATGTAGCCGCAACTATCACCGACCTCTTCAACCCCTCTTCCCCAAGATTCTTCTCTATAAAATCCTTTACCTCTCTTCCCCTCTCTCCGATAAGGGCGATGACATTCACATCCGCATTTGTATTCCTCGCTATCATACCCATGGTAACGCTCTTTCCGACTCCTGTTCCCGCAAGTATGCCCAGCCTTTGTCCTTTGCCGCAGGTAAGAATGCCGTTGATTGCCCTTATGCCGAGGTCGAGAGGCTCGCTTATCCTTTTCCTCTTGAGAGGATTAATAGGAGCGGCATATAAGGGCTGCTCGATTCCTGTTCGAATCCGACCCTTTTCATCGATAGGATTTCCAAGCCCGTCTATTACTCTTCCCAGCAATTCATCGGATACCTTTATGCTCGCCCTTTCTCTCCTTGCAACAATCAGATTTTCCGGTCCTATCCCTCTTGTATCTCCGAGAGGCATAAGAAGAATACTTTTGTCCCTGAACCCCACCACCTCTGCGCCTATAGGCTGGAGTTTCCCCTTTGGATATATATCGCAGAGCCCCCCGATAGATGAATCCGGACCGTTTCCCTCAACTACCAGTCCAACCACCCGTATTACCTTCCCGTTAATTTTTATGGGATTAGTCTCTTTCAAGGCATGATGATACTTTTTAAAATCGATGGATGGAAACATAAAAAGTTAAGAGTGAAGAGTGAAGAATTAAGAGTTAAGAGTTTTTCATTCTTAACTCTTCACTGCTTTCAGTGAGTGTTTTATCTCTTCTATCTGATGACCTATCCTTGCATCTATATTGCCGAAATTAGTCTCGACCGTGCACCCCCCTCTTTCTATCGAAGGGTCGCCGTCTACGGTTACATTTTTAAGTCCGTTAAACGAGCTAAGAATATCGGTTTTTATCTTTCTTGCCTCTTCCAAATCTTCGGGGTTTACCTTTATGGCAATTTCTTCTTTTCCGGTTATGCCGGCAACCGCCGCCTTTATAGTATTCAAAACCATCTCCTTATCCGAAGCAATTTCCCGGTGTATAACCTTTTCTGAGACTGCAAGAATAAGCTCTAACATCTCCGATTCCATTGTCTTATATATATTCTCTTTTAATCCGCTCACCTCGGTTAATATCTTTTTAACGGTTTCGACAACCGGAGAAACCGTTTTTCTCCCCTCTTCGATAGCTATCCTTTTTCCCTCTTCAAATCCCTTTTCATAAGCCTCTTTTTCGATCCTCTCTGCCTTAAGTTTTGCCTCTTTTAAATATTTTTCGCCCTCTTTTTTTGCCTCTGCCTCTTTATCTTCCCTTTGAGCCGCAAAGCCGAACCCCCCCCTGCTGAAATCGCTCTTTTTCTTCTGCTGCTCCATTTTTTCGAATGAGGGTTCCTCTTTTTTCTCCTTGCGGACATATTTCATCTTTTCGATATCCGCAAATTGAAAAGGCTTAATATCATCTTTCCTCAATTTTAATACCATAAGCTATTAATTCCTAATTTCCAATTTCCAATAAAAAAAATAAAATTCCTCAATTGGTAATTGGTAATTGAAAATTTTCTATACAAGTTCCTCCCCTGCCCCTCCTATAACTATCTTGCCCTCTTCTTCTAATTTTTTGGCAACCTTTAAGATATTCTGCTGCGCCTTTTCCACTTCGCTGAGCCTTTGTGGCCCCATAGCTTCAAGATCTTCCTTCATCATCGTTGCAGCCCTCTCCGACATATTGGCGAATATCTTCGCCTTAAGAGACTCGCTGGCTGTTTTCAAAGCTATAAGCAGGTCCTGACTGCTCACATCTTTCAATATTGTCTGCATCCCCCTGTCGTCAACCTTTATAAGGTCTTCGAATACAAACATCAGCTTCCTTATTTCCTCTGCCAGATCGGGATTGCTGCCCTCTATCTCCGAGATAATTCTGGCTTCTGTAGTATGGTCTAACTGGTTCAGTATTTCAGCCACAGACTTAACCCCTCCTATCTTGCTCCCCTCTACAGCGCCCGCGCTTCTAAACTCCGCTGCCAGCGCCTCGTCCAGCTCTTTTATCACGCCGGGCGGTATACGCTCCAGAACCGCCATCCTGAATGTTACTTCCGACTGAAATTTTTCCGGCAATTCCTTTAAGACTGCGCCTGCGTGAGTCGCTTCAAGATGTGCAAGAATAATGGCACAGGTCTGGGGATGCTCGTTTCTCATAAAATTTGCTATGGTCTTGGCATCGAGGATACGAATGGCATCGAGGCCGCCGCCGCTTTCCTCTTCGCCTGTAAATGCCATCCTTTCCATCAACTCCTGCACCCTCCACGGCTCGAGCGCCTTCTCGAGAACCTTCTTTACATAGTCCCTGCCTCCGACTACCAGTCCGCCCTCGCCCGAAGATATCTCTTTATAAAACTCCTCAGATACATTATCTATGGCATCGGAGCTGACGCTCGCAGCCCTGGTCATATAATTCCCTATCAACTGGATGTCCTTATCGTCAAGATTCTTTAGAACCTGTGACGCCAGCTCGTCGCCCAGAGATATTAAAAGCACTGCCGCCTTTTCAGGACCAGTAAGTTTTTCAGCCATTTATTTTCTCTCCCTCAACCATTTTCTCAAGAGTTCCGCAGCCCTGTCAGGATGCTCGGTCGTGAACTCATGAACCCTATTTCTGAACTCTTCCTTTGTAACCTTTGGAGGCGTAGGCATCTCGGCCATTGCAGCCTCCAATTCAGCCACTGTCTTAGGTATTTCGGCCGGAGCCATCTCAGCGCCGATTCTGGTCAGCCACTGCAGCAGCGGTCTTATTACAAATATGAAAGACAGGGCTGCCACAACTCCTATCAACGAATATTTTATCACAGAGAGCCAGAACTGTCTACGAGCCTCAGCCTGCATCTCTCTCTTCTCCGCCATTATGTCTATTGCTTCAAAGGGGATATTCGTTACCTCGACTCTGTCTCCACGCTCCTGATTGAACCCTATGGCTGTCTTGACAATATCCTCATACTTTTTCATGTCTTCCTGGTTTCTCTGTATATACTTCCTTCCCTCTTCGCCCTTTTCCCCCTTCGTCTCCTCATAAGAGCCGTCAACCATAACAGCCACGGATAATCTTTTTAATTTGCCGACCGGCTCGATTACCTTTCTCACTACTTTATTTATCTCATAATTTATTGTCTCGCTTGTCTTTTGAGCCCTTGGCGGAGTTCCGGCAGTCTGCATCATGGGTATGGCGCCTGGTATATTGGATTGAACCCCCGGTATGCCGCTCGGCAGCCCTGCACCCTGAGAACTCTCCTCTGTCCTCTGTTCGCTCCTCGCCACCTGGCTGTCGGGGTCATAGTTTTCCTCCATCCTCTCCACCTGTGAAAAATCCATATCCGTCGTTACCCTGACAATAGCCTTATTTCTTCCGAGAACATCTTCGAGCATCGTCTGCACACGGGACTCTAATATCTTTTCAATGTTCTGCTGGTATTCCATCTGCGATGTAGTCATTTTGGCCGCCGGAGAAGCATCTCTTCCGCCGGATAAAATATTTCCGTGCATATCCACTACGGTTATATCGGCGGCATCGAGCCCTTCGATAGAACTCGCAACCAGATGGACAATGCCCTGAACCTGATTCTCCTTAAGCCTCTTGCCTGCCCTCAATTTCAAAATTACGGAGGCAGTGGTTTTTTTCTGGTCTTCTTTAAATAAAACCTTTTCCGGAATAACTATATGAACCCTCGACTGCTCGACCTCCGCAAACTGGTTTATAGTCCTCGCAAGCTCTCCCTGGAGGGCCCTTTGATAATTCAGCTTTTGAACGAACTCCGTCATGCCAAAAGAGGTCTTATCGAAGATTTCAAATCCTACGCCGCTGCCCTGCGGCAATCCTTCGCCTGCCAATTGAAGCCTAAGCTCATAAACATCCTTAGACGGAACCATTATCGAGTCGCCGCCTGCCGATATTTTATAAGGGGTTCTCTTTTCCTTAAGTTTTGTAACGATAGCGGATGCATCTTCGGAGGAAAGATTCGAATATAGGAGCTGAAATTCTTCGTTCCTTGCCCAAAATACCATTACAATAAAAATAGTCATTATAACTCCGCCGGCAGCAATTATAGCGACCCTTCTTCCGGGCGGAATCTTTTTAAATGTATCCTGAAGCTGCTCTAAAAACCTCTTCGAAAATTCAGCCATAACACCCCCACTTACAGAGGGACAAGGGGCAAGGGACAAGTAAAAACTTGACCCATGACCCATGACCCATGACCCATGACCCTATTTTTTACACCTGCATCCTCATCACTTCCTGATATGCCTCTATCATCTTGTTTTTAACCTGCATCATCATACGAAATGATACGCTTGCCTTTTCCATAGCTATCATTACATCGTGAATATTCTCAGCCCTTCCAAGCGCCAAATCCTTTGCAGCCTTATCGGCTTCGTTCTGAAGCCTGTTCACCTCTGTTATTGATTCTTTAAGGACTTCGCCAAATGCCTTTTCCGGTTTTTCGGTATTAAGCCCTCCTTTTCCATTAAGAGAAGGAATTGAAATACCGCTTGTATTATTAACTCTTAACTCATAACTCATAAACTAACTTCTTGAACTGTAACAACTTTTTTCTGAACGACTTTTCCCGGTGGATTATAGAAACTTTTCCTTACACCGCATTTTTCTTTTGAACCATAGTTTAATAATTTTAAAAAAGAATAAAAGAAAAATTAACGGAAGTGAAGAAAAAGGTTGTTGCAGTCACCTCCCTCCAATATCGAGCGCCCTCTGTGCCATAGACTTGGAATTGCTTATGGCAGTTACATTCGCCTCATAAGCCCTCGTTGCGGATAGCATATCCACCATCTCTTCCATAAGATTCACATTAGGCATTGCAACATAACCATCCGAATTCGCATCAGGATGACTTGGGTCGAATATCATTTTAGGCTCCTTATTATCTTCGACTATATCCGTAACCTTAACCTCTCTTATATTATTTGCCATCCGGGATTTCAACACCTCATCAAACCCGCCTGCCGGGGTTGCCGTAAAAACCGGGCTCTTTTTCTTATATGGTCCGCCTTCCGGAGTTCTCGTAGTATTTACATTCGCAAGATTGCTCGATATAACATCCATTCTTGTCCTCTGGGCAGTAAGCCCTGAGGCGCTGACTTTTAATGATGTAAACAAATCCATAAACCCCCCAATAAAAAGGGTCAAGAAGCAAGGGGCAAGGGGCAATCAAAAACAAACTTGACCCTTGCTACATGACCCTTGACCCTGTTAAATTTATTTGCTTCCTCCCTGGTCAATTGCATATTTCAAACCTTCAAATTTCTTTAACACAAGCTGGGCAACGGCATTATACATAATAGTATTCTCCGCCATCTTGGTAACCTCTTTATCTATATTCACATTATTTCCATCTATACCGGGCGGCGCATTGTCAATAATAACTTCGGGACTCACCCTCTCGATTTCCCTTAAACCTGCAGGCAGATGCCTCTCGTGGGTCTTCATTAATCCCTTACCCGATTCGCTGTCTACCACAGCCCTCAACTGCTCCTCGAAAGAAATATCGCTCGATTTATAATTCGGCGTGTTAATATTGGCAATATTCGATGAGATAAGATTATGTCTCTCGGACCTGAAATCGAGAACCTTCTTATAAATATCTATACTCCCGCCAGAAAGTTTTAATATATCCATAAAATCTCCTTTGCGATTATATGTATATGCAAATCAGATGCCGAATATTATTTACAAATGAAATTCTAATAATTTCAAATAGTTATAATTATTGTATAGGCAAAAGTTTCCCCTATTTCAAAGTTAAGACATTAAAACCTCCTCTAAAGTCATTTATTTGACATGAACATTTTCTTTAAGTAGACGATACTGAAAAATGACTTTTTTGAACGACTTTTTAGTTTTTCTTTTGTTCCATAATGTAATAATTTCAATAAAATAAAGCAAAAGAAAAAATAACGGAAGTGAAAAAAGGTCATTTTTCAGTGCGAACTAAGTAAGAAAACTATTCTTACCAATCATTGACACTTTATAAATATTTCTGTAAGCTTGATTAAGGTTAAAAGGGGATGGAAATTTTCCAATGAATAAACAAAAAATAGAAAAAATCATAAAAGATGCACTAACTGCAGGAAGAAAATCCCTGCTTGAGCCGGAGGCAAAGACGCTCATCTCCACATTGGGCATATCAATACCTAAATCAATTCTTATTAAAAGAGAAAAAGATATAGTAGCGGCGGCAAAAAAACTCTCCCCTCCTTATGTTTTAAAAGTTATATCTTATGATATTCTTCACAAAAGTGAAGCAGGGGGAGTAATAACCGGAATAAGCGATTTTAAAGGATTAAACCAAGCGCGGGTAAAAATAATTAAAAATATTAATAAATATATTCCTGGAGCTACAATAGATGGTTTTCTTCTCGAAGAGATGGCGCCAAATGGAGTAGAGGTTATTATTGGGGCATTAAGAGACCCTCAGTTTGGACCCACGGTTATGTTCGGGATAGGGGGCATTGCAGTAGAACTCTTGAAGGATGTATCCTACAGGCTTGCACCAATTAACAAAAAAGATGCCTTCGATATGATAAAGGAAGTAAAGTCATACCCCTTGCTGACAGGGTTCAGAGGCTCTAATCCTGTGGATTTGGAAAACATAGCGTCTGTTATTATAAAGCTGTCCGAGATATTAATTAAAATAGAGGATATAAAAGAAATCGAAATAAACCCCCTGATTGTTTATGAAAAGGGTGTGAAGGCAGTGGATGCAAGGGTGGTGTTAAATCGAAAGGATAAATCTTAAACTTAATACCCCTGCTCTTCCAGTTTTTTCCTCTCCATTAACCTCCACTTGTAAATCCCGCACCCCTCTTTTTTATTTTTTATTTTTTCATTGAAAAACTAACAACATATAGTATAATGCAGTCATGGAAACAGTATTTGATACACTAAAGATATACGAACGACTTAAAAAAGCTGACCTGCCGGATATAGCTGCTAAAGAGATAGCAGAAGTCTTCAGAGAAACTATAGGAGAACGTCTCGTAACAAAAGAGTATCTTGACCTTCGATTAAAAGAACTGGAAGTTGAAATTAGACTTCTTAAATGGATGGTAGGTGTCATATTAGCCGGTGTCATATCCCTTGTCTTGAAAATTTTTTTCATACCGTAATCCTTTCATAAGGACATCCAGATACAGTGCAGAAAGGCTTTTTGACAAATTGGGCGGTCAGAACAAAACATCTGTCAAAGTTTTAAATAACTCTCAATCTTCTTCAAATCATGCTTCCTACCTCTCCTTGAATGCGCCCATATTTCTGAATTTCTCCCTCCTCTGTCCGACTAAATCCTTTGGCGGAATATAGGCAAGCTCCTGTAAATGCCTCCTTAAAACCCTTCTCAATATTCCTGCGGTTGCAGAGGGGTTTCTGTGCGCGCCTCCGAGAGGCTCTTTTATTATCTCGTCAATTACACCTAATTTAAACAAGTCGTCGGAAGTCAGGCAGAGAGACTCTGCCGCCTCCTCGACCTTTTTACAGTCATCCCATAGTATTGCGGCGCAGCCTTCGGGAGATATTACCGAATAAACGGAATGTTCGAGCATAAGAACTCTATTTCCTACACCCAATGCCAGAGCGCCGCCGCTCCCTCCCTCCCCTATTACTACAGCTATTATAGGAACCGATATATTAGCCATTTCGAGCAAATTTCTTGCAATAGCTTCTGCCTGCCCCCTCTCCTCCGCACCGATACCGGGATATGCGCCGGGGGTATCGAGTAAAGTTATAATAGGTTTCCCGAATTTCTCCGCAAACTTCATAAGCCTGAGCGCCTTTCTATACCCTTCGGGCTGAGGCATGCCAAAGTTTCTATACATTTTCTCTTTCAGGTCCCTCCCCTTCTGATGCCCTATTATAAATACGCTCCATTCCTCCAGCCTGGCGATTCCTCCAACAATGGAATGGCAGTCGCCAAAATGCCTATCGCCGTGCAGCTCTACGAAGTCCTCCGTCATCATACTTATGTAATCCATTGTGTATGGACGCGCAGGGTGTCTTGCAAGCTGTGTTCTCTGCCATCTGGTAAGCCTTGAAAGGAGGGAATCTTTAAGCCTGTTTGCCTTTTTATGCAGCCGTCTTATCTCGCCGGAAAAGTCAACGCCGTTATTTTTAGAAAGAGAGCGCAATTCGGCTATCTTTTTTTCAAGCTCTATTATAGGTTCTTCAAAATCAAGATATTGTCCTGCCATATTTAAGGGGCAAGGGACAAGGGGCAAGGGACAAGGGACAAGAAAAGTAACTGTTTTTACTTGACCCATGACCCATGACCCATGACCCTTTATTCAAAGTATACCACATCATCTCCAAAGATACCTTCAATATCTTTAATCATCAAATCATCCGGGGAGACCTGAAAAGTTTTATCAAGCCCTATGTTTATCTGGCTCTTATCCGGGAAAAAAATATGGAGGAAGATGTTATTTTTCCCTTTTCTCAACGATAAAACCTCTTTCAAGCGAATCAGCGTATCCTTTTCCAGTCCTACCGCCTGAATGTTTATGTGAACCTTTGAAGAGAGCCTTTCCCTTATGTTTAAGAGAGAGAAAATCTCCCTTGCAATTATCTTTGTCGAATCGTCTTCTGCGCTTATGCTCCCCTTAACCCAGATAGGGTCTTCCCCTTCGATGAGGCTTAACGCCGTCTTATACAAGTCGGGAAATATTATCATCTCCGATGAGCCATGAAGGTCTTCGAGTGTCGCAAATGCCATTGTATCGCCCTTTTTCGTAACCTGAGTCCTGTATTTGCTTATAACCCCTGCAATGCTTATCTCCCTCCCGTTCTTTATATCCTGAAGGGTCTGAGTATTTACATTCGTAAAATGTCTTATATCTTTTTCGAATCTCGAGAGGGGATGTCCGGATATATAAAAACCAAGGGATTCTTTTTCATAGGATAAAAGTTCCTTTTCTGTCCATTCTAAATCAGGGACTGGAGACTGGAGACTGGAGACTTGTTTTTTACCGGCGCCAAGCCCCAAGCCTCCAGCCCCTATCCCAAAATTATCGAACATATTATACTGCCCTCTCTCCCTGTCTTTCTGAACTGTCTGTGCGTTGTTTATAGTCGCATCGAGGCCGTTTATCATGGATGCCCTATAGGTTTTTGGAGATAGGTTTTTAGAATCGGCTGTCCCGTCGAATGCACCGCACTTTATGAGGCTTTCTATTACCTTTCTGTTTACCGCCCTCAAATCAACACTCTCGCAAAAATCCATCAGGGAGTTAAAACTACCCTTTGCCTCTCTTGCCTTCAATATCGCCTCTACTGCGCTTCCTCCTACATTTTTTACAGCCGCAAGGCCAAACCTAATTCCTCCCCTTGCCCCTTCCTCATAAGCGGTTGTAAAATCGCTAAAACTCTCATTAATATCCGGCGGAAGCACCAGTATACCCATATCCTTGCACTCGGCTATATACTGTATCAGCTTATCCGTATTCCCCATTTCGCTCGAAAGCAGCGCAGACATAAACTCCAGCGGATAGTGCGACTTGAGATATGCTGTCTGATAAGCAACAAGGGCATAAGCAGCGCTGTGCGATTTATTAAACCCGTAACCTGCAAAATGCTCCATCAGGTCGAATATCTTATCCGCCTTATCCTCCGGTATCCCTTTGGCTGCGGCGCCCTTTACAAACTTCTCCCTCTGCTGAGCCATCTCCTCGGGTTTCTTCTTACCCATCGCCCTTCTGAGCGTATCCGCAGCCCCCATGCTGAAGCCGCCGAGCGTTCCGGCTATTCTCATAACCTGCTCCTGATAAAGTATTACGCCATAAGTCTCCTTCAAAATATCATCCAATTGTGGAACTATATTTTTTATAGAAACGGTTCCGTGTTTTCTTTTAATAAAATCATCCACCATTCCGCTGCCGAGCGGTCCCGGGCGGTATAATGCAACCAGGGCTATAACATCCTCAAAAACCTCCGGTTTTAACTTCCTTAATATATCCCTCAATCCCGAGCTTTCAAGCTGAAATACGCCAAATGTTCTTGCATCGCTCAAGAGCTTATATGTATCTTTATCGTCCAAAGGTATATTCTCTATATTGAAATCCTTCTCATATTTACTCCTGATAAGCTCCTCTGTTTTTCTTATAACAGTAAGAGTTCTCAAGCCGAGGAAATCCATCTTTAATAGCCCGAGTTTTTCAATATCCTCCATCGGATACTGGGTCGTTATCTCGCCCCTATTAGCCTTATAAAGAGGCATGAATTCCGTAAGAGGCGCAGGAGATATGACAACGCCCGCTGCATGGGTTGAGGCGTGTCTCGGAAGCCCCTCGAGCCTTCTCGCTATATCGAGGAGGCTCTTAACCCTCTCGTCCTTTTTTTCGAACTCCTTAAATCTCGGCTCTTCTTTTATCGCATCGTCCAGCGTGATATTCAGCCTGTTCGGAACCAATTTGGCAATCCTGTCCGCATCGCTGTATGGCATTGCCATCGCCCTGCCTACATCTCTTATAACCGCCTTTGCATTCATGCTTCCAAAAGTTATTATCTGTGCGACATTTCCGTATTTTTCCGTTACATAGGCTATTACCTCGTCTCTCCTTTCCATGCAGAAATCTATATCTATATCCGGCATGCTTATCCTCTCCGGGTTTAAAAACCTCTCGAAGAGCAGTCCATATTTTATCGGGTCGAGGTCGGTAATCCGTAAAGAGTAAGCAACCAGACTTCCCGCTGCAGACCCCCTGCCGGGTCCCACAGGGATCCCTTTTCTTCGCGCATAATCTATAAAGTCCCACACGATGAGAAAATATCCCGAGTATCCCATAGTCTTTATCATCTTGATCTCATTTTCCAATCTATCGAAATATACCTTTCTTATATCTTCTTCTGCCCCCTGACCCCTGACCCCCGACCCTTCTTTTTTAAGCCTTGCCTCCAAGCCGTGTATTGCCATATCACGAAGGTAGCCGTCCAGAGTAGTATCGGAAGGGACATCGTAGCGCGGCAGGTGAATCTGGTCGAATCTCATATCCAGATTGCATCTCTCCGCTATTTCCATAGTGTTTGAGATAGCCTCCGGCGCCTCTTTAAAGAGGTGCTTCATCTCCTGAGGAGATTTAAAATAAAACTGATTCGTAGTAAACCGCATCCTCTTAGGGTCGTCGGTCGTCTTGCCCGTCTGAATGCAGAGGAGAATCTCATGTGCATCGGCATCCTTTTCATCCATATAATGGCAATCGTTTGTAGCTGCAAGCGGGATGGAGAGCTTCTTTGCCATCTCCAGCATATCCCTGTTTATACCCTTCTGGTCGGGTATATTCTGGTCCTGAATCTCGAGATAAAACCTTCGCTCCCCCATTATATCCTTATAAAATGAGGCTGCCTTATATGCGTCGTCCTTCTGCCCTTTATGAAGAAGCCTCTGTATCTCGCCCTTCATGCAGCTGCTCAAGACTATAAGACCTTCGGTATGCTTCGACAAAATTTCCTTGTCTATACGGGGTCTGTAATAAAAACCCTCTAAATAGCCTGCGCTTACCAGCAATACAAGATTTTTATATCCTGCGGCATTCTTTGCAAGCAGAATAAGGTGATAGGAGCTGTCCGATATTCCTTCCTGCGACGATTTTTCAAATCTGCTTGTCGGCGCAACATAGACCTCGCAGCCGATAATAGGCTTAATGCCGTATTTCTTCGCGGTCCTGTAAAAATCAACCGCGCCGAACATATTGCCGTGGTCGGTTATGGCAAGGGACGGCATTTTGTATTCGCACGCCTTTTTAAAGAGAGGTTCGAGACGAATAGCGCCGTCTAACAAGCTGTATTGGGTATGTAGATGCAGATGGACAAAATCGGAATGATGCATCATGAGATTTGGGATTTGGGATTTGGGATTTGGGATTTTTCAAAATCCAAAATCAAAAATCCAAAATCAAAAATTTAAAACTCCTCTTCCTCAATCTCTAACGGAACTTCTCCTTCATCCAGTATAAGATCTTCTTCTCCCTCTGCTCCGGGGATAGTCTCCTCTAATAATTCCTCCTCCGGCGGCATTACAACATCTCTATGGACTGCCCCGTGAGACGGCTTTTCCTGGCGGGGAGCTTCTGACTGATCCGCTCCGCATTTAGGACATACTGCCTTAGATTTATTTAAATCATAAAATTTGCATCCGCATTTAAAACACTGATACCTGTTGCCATATTTGCTTTTTGTCATAAATCCCTCCAAAAATTCAGGGGCAAGGGGCAAGGGGCAAGGGACAAGTATATTTTTATCTTGACCCATGACCCATGACCCTTCTGTTTTCCTATTCCCACTCTATCGTGCTCGGTGGTTTTGAGCTGATGTCATAAACAACCCTGTTTACCCCTTTTACCTCATTAATTATACGATTCGATATGCTGCCAAGCAAATCATAAGGAAGCTTTGCCCAATCGGCAGTCATGCCGTCCGTGCTTGTTACAGCCCTAAGCCCTATAACATTCTCATAAGTCCTTTCATCCCCCATAACACCAACTGTCTTGACAGGCAAAAGGACTGCAAAAGACTGCCATATCTCCCTGTAAAGACCTGCCTTTTTAATCTCCTCGAGGACAATTGCATCAGCCTCTCTCAATATATCGAGCCTCTCCTTTGTAACCTCGCCTAAAACCCGTATAGCAAGCCCCGGTCCCGGGAACGGCTGGCGCCACAAAACATCATCAGGCATATCCAATTCCTTGCCGAGAAGCCTTACCTCATCTTTAAACAATTCCCTCAAAGGTTCGATTAACTCAAACTCCATATCCGTAGGGAGCCCTCCTACATTGTGATGCGTCTTTATTGTAGCAGACGGACCTTTAAATGATATGCTTTCGATTACATCCGGGTAAAGCGTTCCCTGCGCAAGAAAATCGAACCCCCCTATTTTTTTTGATTCATCTTCGAATACTGCGATAAATTCCCTTCCTATAATCTTCCTTTTTTCTTCCGGGTCGGTAACGGCTCTTAACTTATTTAAAAATCTCTCTTCTGCATCGGCATATATCAATTTTATATGAAAATTATCTCTGAAAATGGATAAAACCTTCTCCGCCTCTCCCTTTCTCAACAGCCCGTTATTTACAAAAACACAAATAAGCCTGCCGCCTATCGCCTTATGCGCCAAAACCGCCGTAACCGATGAATCGACACCTCCGCTTAAAGCGCACATTACCCTCTTTTTGTCAACTATCTTTCTAATATTCTCTACAGAATATTCTGCAAAAGACGCCATTGTCCATGACGGAGAACAGCGGCAGATATTATAAAGAAAATTTTTAAAAAAATCCATACCTTTCGGAGTATGAGTTACCTCAGGGTGAAACTGGAGGCCGAAGAGCCTCGAATCCTTGAACTTCATGGCTGCAACAGGAGAATTATCGGTATGGGCAATACTTATAAATCCATCCGGCATTTTTTCAATACGATCGCCGTGGCTCATCCAAACCGTAACGGAGCGTTGAGTGTTGGGTGTTGAGTGTTGAGAAATGTTTTTGAATATATCTGAATCGTCATCAATGAGCAGTTCTGCCTTTCCATATTCCCTTTTTGCCGATTTCGATACCACCCCGCCTAAAAGATGGGTCATCAACTGCATCCCATAGCATATACCAAGCACAGGAATCCCAAGCTCAAACACCTTTTTATCCGCAATAGGAGCATCCTTTGCATAAACACTCGATGGACTGCCGGACAATATTATCCCTTTCGGATTCTCCTTCTTAATCTTTTCAATCTCCGTATTAAACGGGACTATCTCGCAATATACCTTGCATTCTCTTACCCTTCTTGCAATCAACTGGGTATACTGAGAGCCGAAGTCGAGAATTAATATCTTTTCCTGATGTATGTCTTTCATAACAATATGATTTTGACTATTACAATAAAATATGCTATTTTTTTATTATAGCAAGATTTTTTTATTTCAGGAGGTGATAAAATGCCGATATACGAATACAAATGCTCAAAATGCAGCAGCAGGTTTGAAATTATGCACCTGTCATCGAAGCTGGAGAGCGCAGTCTGCCCGAAGTGCGGTTCGGGCAAAACCGAAAAACTTATGTCGTCCTTTGCGGCAGTCGGGTCGGGAAGCAACTCCGACTCATGCGACACAGGAACCTGCGGTTATCCATCTTCCGGCGGCTACCCCCCATGCGGCGGCGGAACCTGCGGCATGATGTAATTTTACCTAACTCTCCGACTAACACGGCAAGACCCTTTTCCTGAATGACTTTTTATTTTTTCTTTTGTTCCATAATGTAATCTAAAAATAGTGCAAAAGAAAAAATAACGGAAGTGAAGGAAAAGGGTCTTGCCGTCGTTATCACTCACTCCACCTTATAATTCGGCGCCTCCTTTGTAATTATAACATCGTGAACATGGCTCTCCCTTAAACCCGATTGGGTTATTCGTATAAACTTGGCATTCCTTCTTAACTCGGATATATTCCTGCAGCCGCAGTATCCCATACCGGCCCTCAATCCCCCAAGCAATTGATGAACAGTAAAAGAGAGGGAGCCTTTATAAGGAATCCTCCCCTCTACACCTTCAGGGACGAGCTTTGTCTCCGTAAACTGCATATCCTGAAAATATCTATCCGAACTCCCTTCTGACATAGCGCCTATGGATCCCATGCCTCTATATTCCTTGTAACTCCTCCCCTGATATAGTATCTTTTCCCCCGGGCTCTCCTCTGTCCCGGCAAATACGCTTCCAATCATAACACTGCTTGCACCGGCAGCAATTGCCTTTGTAATATCCCCCGAAAACTTTATTCCTCCGTCTGCAATCAGAGGGATGCCGTATTTATCCGCCTCCTTCGAGCATTCGGAAACAGCAGTTATCTGCGGCACGCCGACCCCCGCAACAATACGGGTAGTGCATATAGAGCCTGGTCCAATGCCAACCTTTACCGCATCGGCTCCCGCCTTTATCAAATCGCTCACCCCCTCCGCAGTTGCCACATTCCCGCCGATTACCTGAATATCGGGATACTCTCCCTTAATCGCCTCTATAGTCTTTAAAACATACTCGGAATGGCCATGTGCGGTATCTACGACAATAACATCTACGCCCGATTTAACGAGAGCCTTTACCCTCTCTTTCCTGTCGGCAGATATACCCACTGCAGCGCCTACGATAAGCCTTCCGAAGCTGTCCTTTGCAGCAAAGGGATATTTCCTGCTCTTTTCTATATCTTTTATGGTAATAAGCCCTTTCAAGTTTCCTTCTTTATCAACTACGAGCAGCTTCTCGATTCTGTTTTTATGGAGAAGCTCCTTTGACTGCTCGAGGGTAGTGCCGACAGGCACGGTTATCAGCTTCTCTTTTGTCATCAGGTCGGATATTTTCTTATTCAAATCTATCTCGAATCTCAAATCCCTGTTTGTAAGAATGCCTACCAGTCTTTTCCCCTCTGTAATAGGTATGCCCGAAATCTCATATTTTTTCATTACCTCGAGAGCCTCGCTGATCCGCTGATTAGGGGACATGGTAATGGGGTCTACTATCATGCCGCTTACAGACCTCTTTACTTTATCTATCTCATTTACATGGTCTTCGATAGAAAGATTCTTATGTATGATGCCTATCCCCCCCTCCTGTGCAAGGGCAATCGCAAGCCCTGCCTCTGTTACCGTATCCATCGGCGCGCTGACAAGGGGGCAATTCAGTTTTATCTTCTTTGTCAGATGGGACGATATATCCGCATCCTTTGGAAGAACCGCCGACCTCGACGGAAGCAGAAGCACATCGTCAAAGGTAAGGCATTCTTTAATATCATCATTCAACATCTTTTACCTCCTTGATAATACTGCAAAACCTTCTTCTTCACTTCCGTTAATTTTCATTTTGTTCTATTTTTTTAATTATTACATTATGGTTCAAAATGAAAATTAAAAAGTCGTTCAGAAGAAGGTTTTGCAGTATATCTACCTCCTCAAAAACCCCTTCAATATCTGTCCTTTATCCATGCTCAAGGCAATCGGCCTTCCGTGAGGACAGGTAAAGGGTCTGCTTGTCCTCATAAGCTCTTTCACGAGAGATTCCATCTCCTCGATACCCAGCCTCTGATTTGCTTTAACGGCTCCCCTGCACGCCATTATTAAAATCATATCATTGACAATCTCATCGAAAGATGTATTTCGCTGATGGACAATTAGTTTATCGAGAATATCCCTTATTAACTGCTTATAATCATCTCCCGAAAGAAGCGATGGCACAGCTCTTATTATAAAGCTGTTTCCTCCGAAAGATTCTATATCAAACCCCAATTTCTTAAAATTGTCAAGATTTGATTGCAGTATAACGGATTCTTTGCTTGATACTTCCATATTCACCGGCAGCAGCAATGTTTGAACCTCTATCTTCGAATCCTTGATTTTTTGCAAAAATCTCTCGTATAAAATCCTTTCATGGGCAGTATGCTGGTCAATAAATATTATATTATCGGCGCCTTCGAGTATTATAAAGGAATCGAATATTTGTCCCACAGGCTTAAATTGCGAGAGATTGGATTCGGTTTCAGGGGATAATTTAAGTGTCGAGTGTTGAGTGTTGAGTGTTGAGTATCTATTGAAATTTTTAATTCCCGACTCCAAATTTCCGGGTCCTGACTCCTGTCCTGATATATACCGTTCTATCGTCTCCCTAACCCTGTCCTTATATAGTTCGGAGTTCGGGGCTCGGAGTTCGGAGTTCTGCTCCTGACTCCCAACTCCCGGATCCCAACTCCCGGCTCTTTTCATGCTTTCCCTTATCGCATCCCTTACAAAATCATGAACCTCGCCTTGTTTTGCAAACCTTACTTCTATCTTCGAGGGGTGGACATTTACATCCACCATTTCGGGGTCAATATTCAAAAACAGAAAATATGCAGGATGTCTGTCTTTAGGCAGCAGTGTTCTAAATGCCTCATAAATTGCGTGGTTTATAACCCTGTCCTTTATATAGCGATTATTAACGAATATATATTGCAAACTTCTGCCCGCCATATTTATGGATGGCTTAGACACATATCCTTCGAGCGACAATCCGCCCCGCACATAATTTATTTGCGGGGCAAGGCTATCCGTTATCTCGTATCCAAATATCGAGGCTATGCGGTCAAGAATATTATTCGTCGAGGCAGTATCTATTATCGCCTTATTGCCATTTATCATTTTGAATCGTATTACCGGATGGGAAAGCGCATGCTGGTTCACCGACTCTATTATATGGGACAACTCGGTAGCGTCCGACTTCATGAATTTTAACCGTGCAGGTATGTTTAAGAATAAATCCTTAACCTCGATAGATGTTCCCTTAACGGGCGGGGCGTCTTTTATCGCCTTTACAATGCCGTTATCCAGCTCTATTTCGGTCCCCGAAGAATCTCCGGCGGAACGGGTAAGCAGTCTTACATTGGAAACAGAGGCTATGCTCGGCAGAGCCTCGCCTCTAAACCCGAGAGTGGTAATTTTATGAAGGTCGTGAGCGGTCTTTATCTTGCTCGTGGCATGTCTTTCAAAGGCGAGGGAGGCATCCTCCCTTAACATACCGGAGCCGTCATCCATTACCCTTATATATCTCTTTCCGCTCCCCTTTACTTCTACCGTAATAGCGCCTGCGCCTGCATCTATCGAATTCTCTATAAGCTCCTTTACCACAGAGGCAGGCCTCTCCACCACCTCACCGGCTGCTATACGATTGACCAATTCATCCGGTAATTTTACAATCCTGCCTTCCATAAATTATTTTTAGCATAGTCGAAAGGCTAAATCAATTTTCATTTTTAA
>CAYMMR010000003.1:0-31742 GCA_964391545.1 uncultured Nitrospinota bacterium
CTCCCATTTCCCTGATAGACATATCTTAGGGTGTAGTAGCCTGCTGCGCCTTCGATGTAATATTTCATTATCTGCATCTTTGCGTACTTTCCGTCTGCAGTGCGGATAATGTATACATTTTTTTTAGGCTTAAGGTGGTGGGTCATAAAATCGTAGGCATACCATTTTTCCGCTGCAGGATTCTCGGTTTCTTTAGGATTTTTTCTTATATCCGTCATATAAGCCGATTCAGGCGCCTCGCTTACGGATTCAAATTCTGTATTCTCTATTGCAATGATTCCCCCTTTGCCGTCCGGGTTGGAAGCGCCGCTGTTTGAGATTATCTTTGCCCTCCTGAATCCTATATCCCAATCTGCGGATGTTCTGTCCGATACGGCTGCGATTGCCCCCTTTGAAAAATCGAAGTATATCCATTCATTTTGTGAAGACGCATTTATCGTGAATGTCATCTCAGGGGAGAGATTTTCTCCGACATCGTTAGGCTCGGGGTTCGAGATTTTCGATGCAATTATCTTTTCGCTTCCCGGGGGAGGCTCCGGGATATTCAGATTGGTGAGGTAATAGAGAGAGAAAATAATGCCGACGAATATGATAATATTGGCTATGAAAAAGTATTTCATTGCATTTTTTGGCATAAGATAATAATAGCATAATCACCGGTTACTTGTTATCGGAATTTTTCGATAAATTTTCGTAAATTTTACAGTCATTAAAATTTTCAACGCAGTAATATATCATCGGCATTATCTTAGACCTGCTTGCATTGAGGCAGTAGCAGTCATCATGGGGGTTTTGGACAAAGGGGCATAGTTTTTCCCTGAATGTCTTTCCTTGTTTTTCTTTTCCGGTATCCATTTTAGATTTGTTAAATTAAAAAAAATTGCCACAGAGTTCACAGAAAACACAGAGGAAAAACAATCTTTTTTGACACAGATGGACACTGATTATTTATGATTTTTCTGTGCTAATCATAATTTATCTGTGTCTTTCAGTGTCTTTATTTTTTGTCTTTCTCTGTGGCTTACCATGTTTTATTCATTTTTCGGAATCTCAGGGGGCTGTGCCCCGATACCTTTTTAAAGGTGTTAAAGAAATGGGTTCTGCTTTTGTATCCCAGAAACTCCTGAATCTCAGAAATTTTATAGGTCGAATCTCTTAAAAGCTGTTTTGCCGTCTCCATCCGTATCTTGTTGAGATAAGTCCTGATAGTCATGCCGCAGTCTTTTCTGAAGATCTTGCACAGGTGGTATTTCGATACGCCGCATACATAAGCCAGTCCATTCATGTTTATGGTCGAGTGAAACCCATGATGAATCTTTTGCAGGCATTTTATAGTCGTAGGATGCAGAGAGGACATTTTCTTATCTATTAAAGATAGGGGCGATGCCAGTTTCATATAATCGTTTTTAGTATAACCTGCGATCTCCATTATTTTTTTCTTAATCTCCTCTTCATCGAAGGGTTTTTCGATATACCCGCTGACCCTGAGATTGCATGCAAGTTTTGCCCTCTCATGATTGCTGTGTGCGGTAATGATTAAAACGGGTATATAGGAGTTTATCTCCCTTATCTTTCTTAAAAGCTCGATGCCGTCCGTTTTCGGCAGCAAGATGTCTATGATAATCAGGTCAAAGGGTTTGCCGAAAGAAAAGATAAGCTCCCACGCATCCTCGGCATTTTCCACAGAATCGAGCTCATAATTATCTTTTGGCTCCGGCTTTAAGATTTTGTGTGTGGCAGGGTCGTCGTCTACCAGCAGTACATGGATTCTTCTATGACTCATATATATGAGAATTGATACGATTTAATTTCTGGTGAAAAATGACTTTTTTGAACGACCCCGCACATAACTTATGTGCGGGGAAAAAATAACGGAAGTGAAAAAAATGCCATTTTTCACCGAACACTATTTAATTTGGGAAAGATTCCCCGTTCTGTAAGCGCAAACTTAGCGCTTATAACTATGCAATGGACACTTTAATCTTAAATAAGACGATAATCAATGCTGTGTATTGTCATTTTTGTATCTTTATTGGTCTTTAAGCAGACTTTTTGCAGTAAAATGGCAGAAAAAGGGGGTGAAAATATGAAAAACGGATAAGTAATTAACCGACAATCTTATTTGTCTTACCCTTGCCCTCTCTTAAAACTACGGGTGAATCTCCTGTAAGGTCAATTATAGTGGACGGCTCGGATATTAAAACACCGCCGTCAATTATCAGGTCAAGAGAGTGTCCGAACTTGTCTTCGATATCATCGGGGTTATTCAACTCTTCTCCTTCCGATATATTGGCGCTGGTTGTGATTATGGGGTGTCCTAACTCTTTTACTGCGGCGAGGCATATTTTATTATCCGGTATTCGTATGCCTACTGCCTTTCTTTTGCTTATTATTTTTTTAGGTGTTGCAGAAGATGCCTCGAGGATAAAGGTATAAGGACCCGGAAGACATCTTTTCATAATCCTGTAGGCATAATTAGAGACAATGGCATACTGGCTTATATCGCTTAAATCCGCACACATAAAGCTCATTGGTTTATTCTTTTCCCTTTTTTTAATCCGATAAATCCTCTCTATCCCCTTTTTGTTAAATATATCACACCCTATCCCGTAAATAGTATCCGTGGGGTAGGCTATTACACCGCCATCCTTTAAAATTTGGACGGCCTTTTTTATCAGCCTCTCTTGCGGATAATTCTGATTTATGATAATCCTCATAAAAGCTATTTTATAGCTGTGGAAAGATGAGGTCAAGGTAAAACAACAGTCTAAGAGTCTAAAAGTCTAAAAGTTATTTTCACTCTTAGACCGTATTTTTTTCTTTTTTTCATTTTCTTTTTTTTCTTTTGCTTTTCATGGACGGATATGCTATACATTTAAAAGTTTTTCTGGTTTTCCCGCACATAAATTTATTGCAAGTTTAGAGGTGTCGTATGCTTAAACCGGATTCCTTATTTCTTGGTCTCGATATAGGCTCTGTAAGCGTAAAGACCGTCCTCATCAATCAGAATCGGGAGATAGTGGAGAATCGTTATGACCGTCATAAGGGACAGCCGATTCAAACAGTAATTAATCGCCTGAAAGATATTTTAGGTAAAACCCCCATAGATAATATTTTCCGCACAGCCGTTACCGGCTCGGGCGGAGAGATGGCAGCGGGACTGCTGAATGCCGAGTTTGTAAACGAGATTGTGGCGCATACAAAGGCGGTTTCCAAACTCTATCCTCATATAAGAACCGTTATAGAAATGGGCGGAGAGGATTCGAAGCTGCTTCTTTTTAAAGAAGACAGGGATAAGGGCGAGACTGCATTGGAGGATTTCGCAATGAATACCATGTGCGCTGCAGGCACAGGCTCTTTCCTCGACCAGCAGGCGAACCGCATCCGGGTATCTATAGAAAAGGAATTCGGAGAGATGGCTCTTATATCGAAACACCCCCCCCGCATTGCAGGCAGATGCAGCGTCTTTGCAAAATCGGATATGATACACCTCCAGCAGATCGGGACGCCTGTTCATGATATAGTGGCGGGGTTATGTTATGCGGTTGCGAGAAGCTTTAAAAGCAACATCTGCAGGGGTAAGGAATTTAAGAAACCGATAGCCTTTCAGGGCGGAGTTGCTGCGAATGCAGGATTGGTTAAGGCATTTGAAGATGTCCTTGGACTTGAAAAGGGAGAGCTTATTATACCTCAATATCATGCCTCGATGGGAGCCATAGGCGCAGCGCTGATTCTAATGGAGGGGCAAGGGGCAGGGGGCAAGGGGCAAGGTTTAAAAGTAGATGCCATCGAGGATTATTTGAAGACGAGAAAGGTTGCGAGTTCCGGGCTTGACCATCTGTCGTATAAAAATAACGGACATAAAAATAATATTCAAACAAAATCTGCAGATACGGCATCGGGCAAAAAAACCGATGTGTTTATCGGCATAGATGTCGGATCATTAAGCACTAATGTAGTCGCCGTTGACAGGGATAAGAATGTTGTGGCGAGGAGATATTTAAGGACTGCGAGCAGGCCCATAGAGGCTGTTAAAAAAGGCCTGCTCGAGATAGGCGAGGAAATAGGCAAATATGTGAATGTTCTGGGTGTCGGAACAACAGGCTCGGGAAGATATATGACCGCCGATTTTGCAGGCGGCGATATAGTAAAGAATGAGATTACCGCACAGGCAACGGCATCCGTGCATTTTGCGCAGGATGTCGATACTGTGTTCGAGATAGGCGGACAGGATTCGAAGTATATTTCGTTAAAAAACGGGGCGGTCGTGGATTTTGAGATGAACAAGGTATGTGCGGCAGGGACAGGCTCATTTTTGGAAGAGCAGGCAGAGAAGCTCGGCATAAGCATAGAAAATGAATTCGGCAATCTTGCCTTTAATTCAATAAGCCCGGGTAAATTCGGCGATAGATGCACGGTATTTATGGAATCCGACCTCGTGTCCTACCAGCAAAAAGGGGCTGCAAAGGAGGATTTGGTTGCAGGGCTTGCATATTCCATAGTCCACAATTATCTGAACAGGGTCGTAGGGGACAGAAAGATAGGCGACAGGATACTCTTTCAGGGAGGCGTTGCATGGAATAAGGCGGTGGTTGCAGCCTTTGAAAAGGTTACCGGGAAAAAGATATTTGTGCCTCCCCATCACGATGTTACCGGCGCAATCGGAGTTGCAATCCTGGCGATGGATCATCTTAACGAAAAAGGTGGATATAAGACAAACTTCAAAGGCTTTGACCTTTCTCGCCGACAATATAAGGTGAGCACCTTTGAGTGCAAGGCATGCGCCAATGTATGTGATGTAAGCAGAGTCCAGTTTGAAAACGAAAAACCGCATTTTTACGGCGCAAGGTGCGAGATATTCGAGGTGGATAAGAAAAAAGTCGAGAATAATATTCCGGATTTATTTGCAGAAAGGGAGAAACTGTTATTTTCGGATAACTCAAAGCTCAAAGCTCAAAGCTCAAAGCTCAAAATTGGCATTCCGCGCGTTCTTTACTTCTATGAACTTTTCCCATATTGGAACAGGTTTTTCACTGAACTTGGGTTTGAGGTTGTCCTTTCCGGGGTAACGAATCAGAATATAATAAACGATTCTCTGGAGAAGGTTACTGCAGAAACATGCTTTCCGATGAAGGTAGTTCATGGGCATGTTATGGAACTGATTGCAAAAAAGGTAGATTATATTTTCTTCCCCAGTTTTATAAGCATGAACAGGAAGGACTCCGATTTTCCGCAGAGTCATACATGCCCGCTCGTTCAGTCCGCGCCATATATAATAAAAGCTGCTATCGATTCGGAAAAGAGCGGCGTAAAGCTGCTCATACCGCCTATTTTATTTCAGAGGGGAGATAAGGCTGTTGCAAAAGAATTGGCAAAAATGGGCAGCGAAATCGGGGCATCTTCCCTTAAGATAAAAGGTGCGATGGAAAAGGCACAGAAGGAACAGGATAGTTTTCTGAAAGCTGTAAAAGAGAAGGGAGAAGAAGTTGTAAAAGGGCTTAAAGACGGCGATAAGGCTGTTGTGATAATAAGCAGGACATACAACGGCTGCGATCCGGGATTAAATCTTGATCTGCCTAAGAAATTAAATGATATGGGTGTCATCGCAATGCCTATGGATTTTCTGCCCCTCGATACAAAGGAGATTGCCGAAGAATATCCGGATATGTACTGGAGGTCGGGACAGAAGATGATAGCTGCTGCGAATTTTATAAGCAAAAATAAGAAACTTAATGCCATATATATTTCAAACTTCAAATGCGGCCCCGATTCTTTTATTGCATATCATATAAAAGAGAAGATGGGCGGAAAACCTTATTTACAGCTTGAGATAGACGAACACAGCGCAGATGCTGGATTTATAACACGATGCGAGGCGTTTTTCGACAGTCTCGAGAATATCAAGGATATGGAATTTCAGACCGGCAAGAGGAAGGGCATTAATGCCTTCTATCCTAAGGATAGAAAGGTGTACCTCCCCTATATGTGCGACCATGCCTATTCGCTGGCTGCATCGCTTAGGGCATGCGGTATGAATGCGGATGTCCTGCCCGAATCGGATGAAAAATCCCTCGAATACGGCAGACGATATACTACAGGAAAGGAATGCCTCCCATTTACAATTACAACCGGCGATATTATAAAAAAGGTAAAGGAAAAAGATTTTGATCCCTCTAAAACCGCCTTTTTCATGCCTACAGCAGATGGTCCGTGCAGGTTCGGACAATACAGAAGCGTTCAGAGGATATTTTTGGATGAAATGGGTTTGGAGGATGTTCCCATAATATCTCCGGATGCAAAAGATTCCTATGCTGAATTTGGAGATATGAGAACAAAATTCCGAAGACTTGCGTGGAGGGGGCTTGTTGCCACAGATATACTTCAGAAAGTTACTTACGAGATACGGCCTTATGAGGCGAATAAAGGGGAAACCGATAGGGTATACAAAAAGTGCCTTGACAGGGTCCGTCAGGCAGTTGAAAAGGGCGAAGATGAGATATTCGATGTGATGGATGAGATAAAGGATATCTATGGTAAAATAGCCGTTAATAAAAAAGAGAGAAAACCCGTTATCGGTTTGGTAGGCGAGATATATCTGAGGTCCCATTATTTCAGCAATCAGGATATAATAAAGAAGATAGAAGAACTGGGAGGACAGGTATGGCTTGCCCCTATTGCGGAATGGATATTCTATTGCACGGACAGATATATAGCGAGGGCAGTCGCCGAAAGGCAGTATGGAGATATTATAAGGGGATATGTTCAAAATATAATACAAAAACAGGACGAGCATCGTCTCCTTAAACCCTTTAAAGAGATACTGACGAATTTTGAAGAACCTTCTGCAAAATATATACAGAAAAGGAGCATCGAATACCTGCACCCGTCTTTTGAAGGAGAGGCTATATTATCCATTGGAAAGGCGATAGACTATGTGGAGAAAGGGGTCTCCGGCATTGTCAATATAATGCCTTTTACCTGTCTGCCGGGGATGGTGGTAACGGCTATTTCAAAGAAGTTTAGAGAGGATTTTAACGATATACCCTGGCTAAATATGGTTTATGACGGACAAGAGGACGGCCAGTCGCAGACCCGGCTGGAGGCGTTTATATATCAGGCGAAGCAGTATAGGGAAAAGAGAGGTTAAGGCTGAGGTTAAGGTTGAGAAAAGGATTGGTTTTTCTTAACCTTAACCTTAACCTGTTTTCGAGAAGGGAGGTGACTTAAAAGTGGCGTTAAAGATTACCGATGAATGCGTAAGCTGCGGTGTCTGCGAACCTGAATGCCCTAATGAGGCAATAAGCGAGGGCAGCGATATCTATGTAATTGACCCGGAAAAATGCAATGAGTGTGTCGGCTATTTTGACGAGCCTCAGTGCAAGGAGGTTTGTCCTGTGGATTGCATTACCCAGGACCCGGACCATCAGGAGACCAGAGAACAGCTTCTTGCAAAAAAAGAGAAGGTTGCAAAATAAGACATTTAGGTAAAGAGGTGAAAAGGTGAAAAGGTGAAAAGGCTAAAAAACTCTTAGCCTCTTAACCTTTTAACCTCTTAGCCTCTTTGCCTCTTTTTATTATGTTAGACAGAGAATTAGGCTCCCGGTGGGAGGGAGAAATTATAAAGGATAAAGAGGAGAGGATAGAAGAAGGAAAGGGATTGTTCTTATCCCTTTCGGCGCTTGTAATCCTTTTATTTTCTCTGTCCATGGCTTTTATATGGTATATGATAAAGCCGCGCTTGTTTGAAATATCTCCATACCTTCTCACTGTATCCGGAATTATAATAAGTTTTTTTGTCGTTTATACGATTATAAAATTCGTTCTCACCGTAATATCGGCAGTTGCCGGAAAAAATATTCTCTTGTTTTTTTCTACGAATAATAACGGCGCAGTAAAACTTATTTACTCGTATTCCGTAAAAATCGGGAAATTGTTGGGCATATCGATAGACAGGATAGGAAACTCTTTTGTAAACTTTAACAATTCTCTCGTAAGGGCATTGAGGAGAAAGATAGGAAAGGAAAATCTGCTCGTGATCCTCCCCAGGTGCATCCAATACTCGGGATGCAGGCAGAGGGTAACCGAAGATATAACTAATTGTAAGGATTGCGGCAAATGCGAGATTACGGAATTCAAGTCGCTCGCCAGAAAGTACGGCTTCTATGTCAGCGTTGCTACGGGCGGGAGCCTTGCAAGAAAGATGATTTACAGGATTAAACCGTCCACAATACTGGCAGTTGCCTGCGAGAGGGAACTGGTCAGCGGAATTCAGGATACCGGAAAGGCAAGGGTTCTTGCCGTGCCGAATTGGCGTCCGGAGGGTCCCTGCAAAAACACAAAGGTGGATATGGAAAAGGTAAAGGATGCTATAGAGTTTATATTCGATGGGAATAAAAATAACGGGTTCGAGCATGATAACGGCGTGGCTGTCATAGCTGCAAATAGCAATATTTAGCCGCGAATCGATACAAATGACACGAATGGATTAAAAGGACTTAACTCTTGTCCCTTGCTTCTTGTCTTTTATTTTCGTATAATTATAATACGATTCGTGTAATTCGTGTAAATTTGTGGCTAATTTTTTTTGAAGGGAGGAACTATGACGAGAGAAATGGTAGAAGAGGTTTTAAATACGATAAGACCATCTTTGCAGATGGACGGCGGAGATGTGGAACTGGTGGATGTAGAGGATAGCGGTATTGTAAAGGTAAGGCTTATGGGCGCATGCGGCGGATGTCCAAGCGCTACGATGACTCTTAAGATGGGAATCGAAAGGGCGATAAAGGAAAGCATTCCGGAAGTAGTCAGCGTGGAACAGGTGTGGTAAAAAAACAGTGGTCAGTGGTGAGTGGTCAGTGGTAAGTGTTTTTAAACTCATCACTCACCACTCATCACTGTTTTTTAGGGGGGTATTTTAATGGTTAATGAGGCTTATGCGATGGCTCCTCCTTCTGGTGGGAGCGGTCCGGAATCTCTATTCATGAGTTTTTTGCCGATAATAGCGATGTTTGCTATTTTTTATTTTTTACTTATAAGGCCGCAGTCGAAAAAACAGAAAGAGCATAAAACAATGCTGGAGAATCTTAAAGAAGGCGACAGTGTGCTGACTACTGGCGGCATATACGGGACAATAGCTAAAATAAAGGAAGATGTTATCACCCTTCAGATTGCGGAAAATGTTAAGATTAAAATATCGAGGGGATATGTAGCCTCCATGAAAGGCAAGGAGGAATGAGAAACAGTGCAGCGGCGCGCGAATTCAAACCGAATGAGGTAACCCTTGAGGATGTAAGGCAGCACCCTAAAGTTAAGATTTATATAGAAAAGGCAAACGAGCATCTCGATAAGATAGGGTATACGGAGCATGGTTATCGTCATGCCAATCTGGTTGCGGAGATATCCTTTAATATCTTAAGCAAGCTTGGATATCAAAAGAGGGATTGTGTTATCGCCTCGATTGCAGGTTTTCTTCACGATACGGGCAATTTGCTCGGCAGAAATAATCACTGGCAGGCAGGGGCGATACTTGTGCAGGATATACTTACAGAACTCGGGATGGCTTTTGAGGAAGTAGTAATTATAATGAATGCCATAGCGAATCACGAGGAAGATGTCGGAGAGCCTACCACTCCCGCAGCCGCAGCCCTTATCCTCGCCGATAAAGCAGATGTCCATGTATCGAGGGTCAGAAATCCGGATATGAAGACCTTTGACATTCACGACAGGGTAAATTATGCAGTAAAACATTCTTTTTTAAGGGTGGATGCAGCGGGCAAAAAAATCTCTCTCGAACTGACTATAGATACTGCGGTATCGCAGGTAATGGAGTATTTCGAGATATTTCTTTCAAGGATGATTGTCAGCAGGAGGGCGGCAAAGTTTTTAGGCTGCAACTACGAGCTTTTGGTAAATGAGGTGAAACTATTATAGGGTTAAGGGTCATGGGTCATGGGTCAAGTAATGTCATTCTGAGCGTAGCGAAGAATCTTTTCTTGCCCCTTGCCCCTTGCCCCTTGCCCCTTGTCTCTTTATGAGAAAAGATTTTTACTGGAAGATTGGCTTGATAACGATAGTTGCAGTCGTATCTGTCTGGTTCGCACATCCCCTCCGGGAGAAGATAAATCTTGGACTCGATTTGCAGGGAGGCATGCATCTTATCCTCGATGTGGAGGCTGAGAAGGCCGTAGAAAGCACCCTCGACAGGTATGCGATGAATTTAAGGGATGCCTTTAAAAAGGATAATATCGAGTCGGCAAGCGCGGACAGGGATAAAGACAATATAGTAATTAATCTGTCGGATGCGGCAAAGATAAAGGATGTCGAAAAGATTATCTCCGAAATTTCTGACCTCGAAAAAATAAGCGGCTCATCGGATGCAGGAAAAATAGCCTACCGGATTACAAATAAAAGAAGGAAATATATAGAAGAAAGGGCTGTTGAACAGGGGCTCGAAACCATAAGAAACAGGGTTGACCAGTTCGGCGTGGCAGAGCCTTCGATTCAGAAACAGGGCGACAGGAGAATAATAGTTCAGCTTCCGGGAATAAGAGATACGGAAAGGGCGGTTCAATTAATAGGAAAAACAGCGAGGCTCGAGTTCAAGCTTGTGGATGATGACAAGAGTATAGAGGATGCCCTTAAAGGAAATATGCCCGAAGGCGATGAGATACTCTATCAGAGGGCTTCCGATGAATCAACAGGGGCAGTATCGAAAAAGCCGTTCCTCTTGAAAAAAGAGGTAATTATGACAGGCGATTCTATTACCAATGCAGAGGTGAGGATAGATACACAGTATAATGAACCTTATGTATCGATAGAATTCGATAAGTCAGGCACACAGCTCTTTGGCAAGATAACAAGAGAAAATGTTAAAAAGAGGCTTGCAATAGTCCTCGATGATAATGTCTATTCCGCTCCTGTTATACAGGAGGAGATTTCCGGCGGAAGGGCTCAGATAACAGGTTACTTCTCGCCGGATGAGGCGCATGACCTTGCAATAGTTTTGAGGGCAGGCGCCCTCCCTGCACCCGTTAAGATACTCGAAAACAGGACAGTGGGTCCATCTCTCGGTAAGGATTCGATAGAAATGGGGTTAAAATCAACTCTTATTTCAGGGATCTTGATATTGGTATTCATGATATTTTACTATCGCTTCTCGGGGCTTATCGCGGATATAGCCCTCTTTCTAAATTTAGTCCTGCTGGCAGGCGCCATGGCGTATTTTAAGGCAACCTTAACCCTTCCGGGAATAGCAGGCATAATCTTAACAATAGGTATGGCGGTGGATGCAAATATCCTGATTTTCGAAAGAATCAGGGAGGAGCTTAGACTGGGTAAGACTGTCAGGGCTGCCATTGATGCAGGTTTTAAGAGGGCGTTTCTTACGATACTCGATGCCAATGTTACGACGTTGATTGCTGCCGTAGTGCTGTTTCAGTTTGGGACGGGACCGATCAAGGGTTTTGCGGTTACGCTGAGCATAGGCATTACTGTAAGCATGTTTACGGCAGTCTTTGTGGGCAGATTTATTTTTGATTTTCTGGCGAGCAGGATGAGGATGGAGAGGCTGAGTATTTAAGGTGAAAAGGTGAAAAGGCAAAAAGGTTTTAAGCCTCTTAACCTCTTGACCTTTTTACCTTTTAGCCTTTTTTAATATGATCCAATTTATAAAATCCGGGACGAATATAAATTTTATAGGCAAGAGGAATATAGCCGTTGTTATATCTGCGGTATTTATTATAGCAGGGCTTATTTCGATCGCAATTAAAGGCGGGTTTAACTACGGCATAGATTTTTCGGGCGGGACAATGGTTCAGCTCCTGTTTAAAGAGGATGTGCATATCGATAAGGTTCGTAACGGGTTGGTAAAAATTAACATGGGGGACAGCATTATCCAGCACTATGGAAGCCCTAAAGAAGTAATAATACGGACAAAGGCGTCATCGGATGTCCTCGAGGATATAGGAAAGAAGATAAAGGTTTCGCTGGAATCGGAATTTCCAAAAGATGGATTCGAGGTCAGGAGGGTAGAGATGGTCGGCCCTAAAGTGGGGAAGGATTTACGGCAGAAGGCGCTTCTATCCCTCTTTTATGCCATGCTCTTTATGCTCGCCTATATATGGTGGAGATTCGAGTTCGCCTTCGGCCTCGGCGCGGTTATCGCCCTTATTCACGATGTCCTTATTACTGTTGGGGTAATCTCTATTACGAATACCGAGTTTGACCTTACAATCGTAGCGGCTTTGCTTACCATTGTCGGTTATTCCATAAACGATACGATTGTCGTATACGACAGGATACGGGAGAATTTAAAGGATATGAGGAGGGAGGGTTACGCAGCCATAATAAACAGGAGCATAAACGAGACATTGAGCAGAACCATTTTGACATCCTTCACTGTATTCTTGGTTGCCATCATCCTGTTTTTATTCGGCGGAGAGGTTATACACGGATTTTCCCTTGCGCTGGTGGTTGGTGTTATCGCGGGGACATATTCCTCGATATATATTGCAAGCCCCATAGTAATCTTCTGGGAGGGGAGTCCCGGCAGGAGATTATCATCGAAAAAGTGAAGAAAGATAAGATTGCAGAGCTTTCCAATAAGTGTATTGTCAATACATATAACCGCTACCCTATTACTCTGGTAAAGGGGAGGGGATTAAAGGTCTGGGATTCCGAGGGAAAGGAATATTCGGACTTTGTAAGCGGCATTGCAGTCAACAATCTTGGACATTGCCATCCTTCGATAGTAAATGCCATAAAAAAGCAGGCGCAGGAATTGATTCACACCTCCAATCTCTACCATACGCTGCCTCAGACGGAACTGGCAAAACTCCTTACCAAAAAATCCTTTGCAGACAAGGTCTTCTTCTGTAACAGCGGTGCGGAGGCGAATGAAGCGGCAATAAAGCTGGCGAGAAAGTATTCTAAAGACAATTATGGAGAGGATAGATACGAAATTATAACCATGCACAAATCATTTCACGGCAGGACTATCGCTACCATATCGGCTACAGGGCAGGAAAAATTCCATAAAGGATTCGAGCCTCTTCTCTCCGGGTTCAGGTATGTTCCGTTCAACGATCTCCCGGCAATAGAAAAGGCGGTAAACGGCAGGACATGTGCAATATTGGTAGAGCCGATTCAGGGAGAGGGCGGGGTTAATATGCCGGGGAAGGATTATCTGAGAGGATTAAGGGAGATATGTTTTGCGAAGAGGCTTATCCTTATCTTCGACGAGGTTCAGACAGGCATGGGGAGAACGGGTAAATTTTTCGCCTATGAACATTTCGGGATAAGCCCTGACATAATGACTATGGCAAAATCTCTTGGCGGAGGCGTTGCAATAGGCGCTATGCTTGCAAGAGACGAGGTTGCGAAGTCATTTGTGCCGGGAACGCATGCGTCCACCTTTGGAGGCAATCCGCTGGCATGCGCTGCGGGGATTGCTGCAATAAAGGCTATAGATAAGAATATCCTCTCTCACTGCAAGAGGACAGGGGATTATTTTATAAGAAGACTTAAGAAAGTGAAGGAAAAATATTCCTTTATAAGCGAGGTGCGGGGAATGGGGCTTATGATAGGGATGGAGTTGAATTTTCCTGCAAGAGGCATAACCGAAGAGTGCTTAAAAAGAGGATTTCTCGTAAATTATACAATGGATAGGGTTTTGAGATTCCTCCCCCCTCTTAATGTTAAGACTAAAGAAATAGATAGGCTTATAGCCGTGCTGGATGAGATATTTGGGGAAGTAAAAAGGACAAAAACTTAAAGGCGCCACAGAGACACAGAGGCACAGAGAAAAAATAAATTACCAATTACCAATTACTAATTTCTAATTAAAAATAAAAAAACAAAATTCCTTAATTGGAAATTGGTAATTAGAAATTAGAAATTCTCTTTCTCTGTGTCTCCGTCTGTGGTTAATTTTTCAGATGAAAAAAGACCTCCTTGCTATCTCGGATATCGAGCCGGAAGATATCGAAGATATATTCGGCCGCGCCGAATTTTTAAAAAAGAAATTTTATGACGGAGAAACCTGCCAGCCCTTAAAAGGCAAAACGCTCGGCATGATATTTAAAAAATCCTCCACCCGCACCCGTATATCCTTCGAGGCAGGGATGTATCAATTGGGAGGGCATGCCATTTTCTTGAGCTCGAAAGATTTGCAGATGGACAGGGGCGAGAGCATTAGCGATACGGCAAAAATATTTTCCAGCTATCTTAACGGCATTGTCATAAGGACATATTCTCAAGAGGAGGTGAAGGAGCTTGCCGTTAATGCCTCCATACCGGTTATAAACGGGCTTACGGATTTGCATCATCCGTGCCAGATATTGTGCGATATGTTCACCATAAAGGAAAAGCTGGGCAGGCTCGAGGGCGTTAAAGTAGCATACATAGGCGATGGCAATAATATTGCAAATTCATGGCTCGAAGGGGCATCGAAGATGGGAATGAATCTATCCATATCTTCACCCGAAGGATATGAGCCGGATATCCGGATAGTTAAAAAAGCGGCGCTGGCAGCCGAAAAGACCGGCGGAAAAATAGAAATAACAGAAGACCCTTTTGACTGTGTGAAGGGCGCAGATATAATATATACCGATGTATGGACGAGCATGGGACAGGAAGACGAATACGAAAAGAGGCTGAAAGACTTCGATGGATTTCAGGTTAATGCAAAGATGGTCAGGGCAGCAAAGAAAAATGTCATGGTTATGCACTGCCTCCCTGCCCATAGAGGAGAAGAGATAAGCGATGATGTAATTGACGGCGAGAGGTCAATTGTATTTGAGGAAGCTGAAAATCGGCTACATGTTCAGAAGGCGATACTGGAGATTCTGATGGGAGGCAAATAAATTTTAGCCACAGACTTTCACGGACTAAAATATTTTAAAAAAATAATAAGGAGAAAGAGGGAACATGGAGAAAAGGAGAAAGAAAAATTATTTTAAAAGTATTTCCCCCTTTCCCCTTATTTCTCCATTTCTCCTTAATCTTTTTATTTATTTTTTTTGGTCTGTGTAAGTCCGTGGCTAATATCTTTTAATTCTATGGAAGAAAAAATTAAAAAAGTAGTCTTGGCATATTCGGGCGGATTGGATACTTCGGTTATTTTAAAGTGGCTTATCGAGACATATAAATGCGAGGTAATATGCTTCTCCGCCGATCTCGGACAGGGGGAGGAACTCGAGCCCGTAAGAGAAAAGGCAATTAAAACAGGGGCAAGCAAGATTTATATCGAGGATGTCAGGGAGGAGTTTGTAAGGGATTTTATATTTCCAATTTTAAGGGCCGATGCGGTTTATGAGGGGCAGTATCTCCTCGGCACATCCATTGCCAGACCGCTTATTGCAAAGGAGCAGATAAGGGTAGCTAAAAGGGAGAAGGCGGATGCCGTTGCCCACGGCGCCACAGGCAAAGGTAATGATCAGGTTAGATTTGAGATGACCTATATGGCGCTTCAGCCGGATATAAAAATCATCGCCCCCTGGAGAGAGTGGGATTTAAACTCGAGAGAGTCGCTGATTAGGTATGCAAAAAAACATGGAATACCCGTTCCTGTTACAAAGGCAAGACCTTACAGCTCGGACAGGAATCTCTTTCATATAAGCTTTGAAGGGGGTATCCTCGAAGACCCTTGGGCAGAGCCGCCGGAAAGCATGTATGTATTGAGCGTATCGCCGGAAAAGGCTCCGAATAAACCGGCATATATCGAAATAGAATATGAAAACGGGAATCCAATAGCAGTAAACGGGAAAAAGATGAGCCCTGCGGAGCTGCTTTTTTATTTGAATAAAGCGGGAGGAAAGAACGGAATCGGCAGGGTAGATGTGGTTGAAAACAGGTTCGTAGGAATGAAGTCGAGGGGTGTCTATGAAACACCGGGAGGGACGATACTCCATATTGCCCATAGGGCAATCGAATCGCTGACAATGGACAGGGAGGTAATGCACCTCAGGGATTCTTTGATTCCTAAGTATTCCCAGCTTGTTTATAATGGATTCTGGTTCTCACCCGAAAGGGAGATGCTCCAGTCTGCAATTGACGAATCGCAGAAGAATGTTACCGGCAGGGTAAGATTAAAATTGTATAAAGGAAATTGCACGGTGGCAGGCAGAAAATCGGATTACTCCCTTTACAGACAGGATTACGCAACCTTTGAAGCGGAACAGGTTTACAGGCAGAAGGATGCAGAGGGTTTTATAAGGATTAATGCGTTGCGCCTTAAGATAGGTGCGATGGTGAAAAGCAGGAAATTATAAAAATTTGCCACAGAGTTCACGGAGAACACAGAGGAAAAACAATCTTTTTTGACACAGATGGACACTGATTATTTATGATTTATCTGTGCAAATCATAATTTATCTGTGTTTATCTGTGTCTAAATTTTTCTTTTTTGTTCTGATTTTTTTTCTTGACAGGATTTATAGGTTTTTTATAAATTATTTGCTGTTACTTTTTACGCGGGGAGGAGTTTAATTTTATAAGAAAGGAGGTGATATATTTGAAAAGATATTTAGGCATTTTATCGGTATTAGCTTTTGCAGCCGTGCTTTTCAGCTATTCCTTTGCATCGGCAGATGCAGCTAATGGAGAGGAAATCTTCAAGAACACGAAGGTAGGAAACTGCAAAACCTGTCATGATACAGGCGATAAGAAGAAGGTAGGGCCCGGCTTAAAGGGCGTTACTGACAGGGTGCAGAAGGATGTGCTTACAAAGTGGCTTACAGACCCGCAGGCTCTCTGGGATTCCGGCAGTGATTATATAAAGGATCTCCAGGTGAGAATGAAGAAAGAGGGCAAGCCAAAGACTGCCATGAAACTGCCAGGGAAACTGAGTGCCGAGCAGATTACTGATTTGATTGATTATATGGCAACACTGAAGTAGGAGGTTATGCCGTGACACCCCTGCTGGTGTCACGGTATTTTTTTTGGAGTAATTATGAAAAAATATCTTGGCCTTTTATCGGTATTAGCTTTTGTAGGACACTTAATATTCATATATTTTTAAGCAAAAAATTAGAAATTTATTATTACTTTCTCTCCCTTTTTTATCCCTAATTCCCTGCCGGCGTCTTTGTTTTTAACAAATATCTCCAAAAGCCCCCAGCTATCGAGAATTGACGATGGTTTTAAATCCTCAGCTTCAGAATATGATTTACAGAGAGAGGAGATAGTCTTGCTTTTAATCTTTATCTGAATTTGTTCTTTAAGAGGATATAGAATGCCTGCCGGTATATTTGTTATCAGATTGCCGAATCTATCGATGTAAACGACCTCTCCCTGTATCTCATTCCTCGTTCCCACGCTCTGCGTGGGAACGATTACTGGCTCCGGGACATTAAGAATAACAGGGTCATTCACAGGCTTGCCAAACTCCGAAGGATTTACACCGGTGGAAAGATGGGCTGCAGCACTTGCAAATATATCCCTTCCGTGAAATGTCTGACTTATGGCAGGAAGAAAAAATTTCTTTTCCGTAAGCTCGAAGACCCTCACCCTCCCCTCCCCCTGTGAGGGGGAGGGAAAGGGTGAGCGCTCGCTTCTGAAAATGAATGAAAATATACCATTATCGGGACCTATAAAATAAAAATCCTTAGAAGCAGCAAGTATTGGCCTCCTTGCGCTGCCAACTCCTGGGTCTACTACACAAAGATGTATAGTTCCGGATGGAAAGTATTTGTAAGAAAATTTTATAATGTAATAGGCTTGAAAAATATTCTGAGGCTCGATTTGGTGGGAGATGTCAACAAATCTTACCGACGGGTTTATCCCAAGCATCACCCCTTTCATTATGCCTACAAAATGGTCGGATATGCCGAAGTCGGTGGTTAAAGTTATAACTTTGCTCATCCTGATAATTCGCCAATGGCCGCATCGTCCGATATGCCGGCTATTTTAACATTAACGAGACGATTCATTAACTCATCTCCGCCAGATTCGCTTTGCCCGCCGCAAGATTTTAGCATAACAGGCATATAGTTATCGGCATACCCTTTAAGCAATCCTGTCTCTTTATCCCTTGTGCTTTCAATAAGGACTCTGCATACCCTTCCAATAAAGCCATTTCTGAATGTATCCGATTTTTCCCTTCCCAACCCTTTTATAATGGAATTTCTCTCCTTTTTTACATATTCGGGTATCCGTCCGTCATATCCATAAGCATCGGTTCCCTCTCTCTGCGAGTATGTGAATACATGGAGATAGCTAAAAGGCAATTCTTCGATTAACCTGTAAGTGTTCTTAAATCTATCCTCATCTTCACCGGGGAAGCCTACGAGCACATCGGCGCCGATACCAATGTCCGGCATCTCGCACTTTAATTTCATGATAAGCTCCCTGTAAAAAGAGGGGCTGTAATTTCTCCTCATCCTTTTAAGTATTTCATCATCCCCGCTCTGCAATGGTATATGCAGGTGCTTGCATATTTTTTCCGATGCCTTCATTAATGCTATAAGCCGTCCACTTATATCGGTTGGATTTATGGAGCTTAATCTGAGCCTCTCTATACCTTTTATATTCGTCAACATTTCGATTAGGTCTGACAGTTCTCTTGCCGGAGAAATATCCGCGCCGTAACTTCCGAGGTTTACCCCTGTTAATACAATCTCCTTAAAACCTGCGTCTGCTAATTCCTCTGCCTGCATTAATATGTTTTCTGGTTTTTCGCTGATGCTTGCGCCCCTTGCAACAGCAACGATGCAGAATGAGCATATCTCATTGCATCCTGTCTGAACCTTTAAATATGCGCTTGTCCTTCCTGAAATTCCTTTCACCCTCTGAGTATTAAATACCCTATCCCTTTCCATATCTTTTACGACCACCTTAGGCGTATCCTGCTTTTTTGTCAGTTCCTTAATATGCTCGATAATGCCCGGTTTTTCCGTATTTCCCAGAATCATATCTACGCCTTTAATAGAGCCTATCTCCTGCGGATTTATCTGTGAATAACATCCGGTTACGATGACAAAGGCATCGCTCTTTTTTCGGATTGCCCTGCGAATGGTCCGACGGCAGCGATAATCGCTTTTTTTTGTGACCGTGCAGGTATTTATGACATAGATATTCGCATCCGATGAAAAGGGGACTATCTCGAAGTTTTTTGACCTGAACAACTCCTCCATCTCTGCGGTCTCGAACTGGTTGAACCTGCATCCTACTGTTGCAAAGGCTACTTTTAGATTATCCTTATAATCCATACCCTTTAACCCTTTTTATAAACTCCCTGACCTTTTCTTTATCCTTCTTTCCATCTCTCTCCTCTACTCCGCTGCTGACATCTGCTCCATAAGGTTTAACCTTTTCTATTGCCTCCACTACATTATCCGCCGTCAGACCGCCTGCAAGTATGATTCTCCCGTATTTTTTTGCCTTTACAGCCATGTTCCAATTAAATGTTCTGCCGGTTCCGCCATAGCTGTTTTTGGAATAACTATCCAGAAGGAATGCGCTAACTTCGTAGTCCTTCATTTTTTCAAGAGAATCCTCGCTTTCAATTCGTATTGCCTTTATTATCTTAACCCCACCCGCTCCTCCTTTATTAAAAGGGGATAAAAGGGGGATTTTGACGCAGTAATCTGGCGGCTCGTCCCCATGCAATTGAACTGCATTTAGTCTGCAATCGTTAACCGTCTCTATAATATCTTCTATGTCGTGATTTACAAATACCCCGACGGTTGTAATAAAAGGAGGGAGGCTGCGGATTATTTCTTTTGCAGTTTTTCTTTCAATAAACCGCGGGCTATTTCGATAAAAAACAAATCCGATGGCGTCGGCGCCGCATTCTGCTGCATAAACGGCATCCCCGATATTCGTTATCCCGCATATCTTTACCTTGGTCATCTCGATAAATCGTCCAATAATTTATTGAGGCATAGCCTCGATAGCAATATCTTGCTGTAACTTCTATAAGTCTAAATTATATCATACTATGTATTCCCTTCGCTATGCCCGGCACAAGCCTTCGGGTTTAGCTCCTTGCAACTTGAGATTTTGCTTTTTTGGGCTTGACAACACAGGATTTAAAAAATATCATAATATTTAAGAGCCGAAGTGGTGGAATTGGCAGACACGCATGTTTGAGGGGCATGTGGGGTAACCCGTGGGGGTTCGAGTCCCCCCTTCGGCACCATCTTAATATCCATTCTTTTTTTAGCCACATACAAACACAGATTCGATGGACAAAAACATGATTAACTACAAAGACACAAATGCCACAGAGAAAGACAAAAAAAGAAAGACACAGAAAGACACAGATAAATTATGATTGACACAGAAATAAAGAATCATAAAAATCATAAATAATCGGTGTCCATCTGTGTCAAAAACAAAACCTATGACACCGGATAAAGTTGTTTCTATTCTCGACAGACTTCAGCATGGGGTATGCGAATGCGATATTGAAAAGGGCGTAATTATATGGATAAATAAGGCAGGCGCAGATATATTCGGCTATAAATCCCCGGAGGATATGATAGGCATAAGCATAACCGACAATTTTGTAGATATGGAGGACAGAAAGAAATTGACGGATGTTCTTATTAAAGACGGAATAGTGAAAAATTTTATAATCAAAGCGAAAAGAGTTGATAACTCTATTTTTTATCTCGAAGGGACATACTGCTCGATAAAGAACGAATCAGACGGAAGCCTTAAAATGGAAGGGATAATAAGGGATGTTACCGGGAGAAAGGTGCTCGAATACAGAACCATTAACGAGAAGAGGCTCGAGGCTATACTCCAGATTATAAGGACTGCAAGGCATGAGATAAATAATCCACTGACCGGCATATTGGGAAACCTCGAACTGCTGTTATTGGAAGAGAAAAACAAAGAGAGAGAACCGGATTATAAGAAACTAAAGACCATCTATGACCTGTCTATAAGGATAAAGGATATAGTTCAGAATATGTCAACCATCTCAAAGGCTATAGAAAAGGATTATGCCGGAGATATGAAGATGATTGACCTCGAGAAATCGAAAGGGGTATGAAACCAACCATATTGATTATAGACGATGAAAAGGTCTTAAGGGAGAATTTCAAAAAAATTTTTGAACTGGAAGGCTACGATGCCGTTACGGCTGAAAATGGCAGCGAAGGCATAAGAAGATTTGCTGACAGCGAGCCTGATATTGTATTTCTCGATGTGTGCCTGCCCGATATAAACGGCTTGGAGGTGCTGGACAGCATAAAGAAGCTCGATGCCGATGCAGTAGTTATTATAATTACCGCAATGGCCGGATTTAGCGGCGCCGTTAAATTCATAAAGGCAGGCGCCTATGACTATCTCCCCAAGCCGTTCGATGTAGAGGAGCTGAAGTTTATTGTGCAGAAGGCATGGGAATCTATCCTGTTAAGAAATAGGATAAACGAGATTGAGCAGGAGGAGGTAAAAAGATACGGATTCGATAAGATTGCAGGCGAGAGCCTGGCGATAAAGGAAGTGTGCTCTCTTGCATCGAAGGCAGCGGCAAGCAGCACAACGGCTGTTCTTATAACGGGAGAGAGCGGCACGGGAAAGGAGCTTCTTGCCCACGCAATACATCTTTCGAGTCCCAGAAGGGATAAACCCTTTGTGGTCGTAAACTGCACCACCCTGAGCGAAGACCTCCTCGAAAGCGACCTCTTCGGGCATGAAAAGGGGGCATTTACAGGCGCTGTAAAGAAAAAAATAGGTAAATTCGAGCTGGCGCATTCTGGAACTGTGTTTCTCGACGAGATAGGAGATCTCCATCCAAAACTCCAGATGAAGCTTTTAAGGGTATTGCAGGAGCATGAAATAGAAAGGGTTGGAGGCACATCGCCTATAAAGGTCGATGTAAGGATTATATCTGCAACGAACAAAGATATAGACTCGATGCTGAAAAAAGGCAGATTCCGGGAAGACCTCTATTACAGATTGAAGGTGGTCAGCATAAAAATTCCGCCTCTCAGAGATAGGGGAGTGGATATACTGCTCCTCTCAAAAAAATTTGTGGAGGAATTCAACGGAGACTTTAAAAAAGGGGTCAGGCTGTCTGATGATGCAGAAAGCGCGCTTATGACATATCAATGGAAAGGCAATATCAGAGAGTTGAGGAATGTAATCGAGAGGACTGTTCTGCTTTCAAACAAAGATATTGTAACGGCAGAGGATTTACCGGAAGAGATTGCCGCTGCTAATAATAAATACGAACCAGAACGGTTGATGACATCTGGAGAGGTAATTCCCTTAGAGGAATTCGAGAAAAAATATATAAAGATGGTAATGCAGAAAATGAACGGCAACAAGAGCGAGACAGCCAGGATCCTCGGTATTACAAGACAGAGGCTTAGAAGAAAGATAAGAGAATAATGAAGTAAATAGATTACCTTTTAATCCGGTGGATTAAATTAGCATAGGGGTGGTTAAATTCATGCCAGTATTGCCCCCATCCTCGACAGGGCATACCTTTTAAATTCTCCATATTAATTCATTGAAAGAAAAACATTTATAAGAATTAGCCGCTGATTTTAGGCGGTTGGCATAATTATTGAATCATTACTCTTTCAGTCATGTTTAAATTCTATTGCTTCGTCGCCCCTTCTCTTGTGTCATTGCGAGGCAAAGCCGAAGCAATCTCGTTTTATCGTTCAGGCAGGCTCCGGCGAAGCAATCTCTATGATAGGGTATGGATATGAATACTGAAAATATAAAATATGTAAATGAAGCAGGCATACCGGCTAATTCTCTCCTTATTGTCAGCTTCCTCCTCGAAGATGAAAGATATGGAGTTGATGCAAAGAAGGTAAGGGAGATAGTAAAAATGAGGAAAATTACCGTCATACCGCAAGTCAAAGACTATATCGAAGGTATTATAAATTTAAGGGGCAATGTCCTTCCTGTCATTAGCTTAAGAAAGTTCTTTAATCTTGCAGCATATCGGGAGAGAGGGGATATCCAGAGGATACTCTTTATCGAATCTGATGAGAAGGTTACAGGAATTATGGTAGATGCGGTTTCGGAAGTGTTGCGACTTTCTACAGACAATATCCAGCCCCCGCCCCCTGCTATTAAGAAGATCAACGGCGAATATATAAGCGGTGTGGGGAACATCGCCGGCGGCATGGTGATCCTGCTCGATATAGATAAGATTGTAAAAGTCAGGCAGTAGGTAAAAAGGCTAAGAGGCTAAAAGGTTAAGAGGTTAAAAGGTTTAAAACCTTTTTGCCTTTTCACCTTTTTACCTCTTTGCCTGTATATTATGTTGAATCTAACAGACCAGGAATTTACATTATTTAAGAATCTTGTATACGATAAGGCAGGTATATTTTTATCGGATGTAAAAAAGAACCTTCTTAATAATCGCCTGCAGGGCAGGTTAAGAAACCTGAGACTGCAGAGTTTTAACGAATACTATAAATATGTCCTTAAAGACCCGGAAGAGCTCAAGAATTTTTTAGATGCAGTTACAACGCACGAAACCTCATTCTTCAGGGACCCGAAGCTATTCGATGCCCTTGCCTTAAAGATATTGCCTGAGATTGCGGAAAATAAAAAGACGGGACAGAAAATCCGCATCTGGAGCGCGGCATGTTCTACAGGAGAGGAGCCGTATTCTATTGCCATAGCGGTTTTAGAGGCCGCGCCCGCAATGGATGCGATTATATATGCTACGGATATAAGTATTGGAACTTTGAATAAGGCAAAGGAAGGCATATATACATCGGATAAACTGGTCAATCTCCACGACCATATTATAAAGAGATATTTTATAAAGGAAGGCAGCATTTACAAGATAAGTCAAAAAGTTAAGGGGCTCGTCAAATTCGTTCATCATAATCTTAAAGAGCCTTTTCATGAGAATAATATGGATATAATCTTCTGCAGAAATGTCCTGATATATTTCGATAAAGAGAACAAAAAGGGGGTGATAGAGAAGTTATACCGCTGTCTAACGGACGGCGGGTATCTATTTCTTGGCGGCGCAGAAAGCCTGCAGGATTTTCAAACAGGTTTTGAGTATATAGCGCCGGCGATATATAAGAAGGATGTAAATTGCAAGATGACATGAAGTGTCACCCTGAGCGAAGCGAAGGGTCTTGAAGGTTGAGATTCTTCGGCTTCGCCTCAGAATGACATTACTTGCAGCTTATTTTCAGGAGGGATTGTTTATGAAATGGTTAAGGGATTTAAAAATTGGAGCCAAGCTGACGATTATCTCGGTTCTCCTTATACTCTTTATCCTTGCGGTGGGGTATACGGGTTACAGCGGGATGGGCGAGACAAAGAGTCTTATGGATATTATTTATAACCAGCACTATAAAAACTCTGTCGGCATTACCGACTTAAAGGGCAGCTTGATGGGGGTAAGGGCAGCGCTCCTTGCCATGATGTCCTCGACGGATAAGGCGAAGATGGATGAGCAGAAGGAGATTATCGGCAGGATTACTAAAGACATAGATGATGGAATAGGCGCTCTGCTTAAATCGTCTTCGGATGAAAAATTAAAGACTTTAAAAGAAACATGGGAGGCATTTAAAGAGACGAGAGACAGGGAGCTTATCCCCTTTATATACGAAGGCAAGATTCAGGAGGCAAAGACGCTTGCAACGGGTGTTCAGGCGGAGAGGTTTAAGAAGTTTACGAATATCGCAAATGAGCTTATAAACGAGGCGGAGAATAGCGCGGAAAAGGCTGTCAAAGAGGGCGGCAGCATCTATAAAAGCTCTATAAATATACTTGCAGGCTCTATAGCCCTCGCTATTTTAATCGGCGGCACCATATCATTCCTCTTTGCTGCTATGATAGCAAAACCAATAAAACAGGTTGTTCACATGCTTAAAGATGTTGCGGAGGGAGAAGGGGATTTAACGAAGAGGATAGATGTTAATTCAGGCGATGAGACAGGAGAGATGGCAAAGTGGTTCAACAAGTTCATAGAGAATATAGAGGAGATAGTTGCCCAGACAAAGGGTATTTCGGAACAATTGGCATCTGCATCCGAGGAGATTTCGTCCAATGCCCAGCATGTATCGCAAGGCGCCCAGAATCAGAGCGCCAGCATAGAGGAGATAAACGCCTCGGTAACGGAGGTGGCAAAGAGCAGCACGGATGCAAATACAGTGGCTAACGAATCGGTTAATGTGGCGAATGAAGGCACGGAGATAATGGCGCAGAATATGGAGGGCATGAAGCTGATAAATAGAAGCTCGGAGCAGATAAGCGAGATTATAAATGTAATAAGCGAGATAGCGGAGCAGACTAATCTTCTGGCTTTGAATGCAGCGATAGAGGCAGCGAGGGCAGGGGAGCATGGGATGGGGTTTGCCGTTGTTGCGGATGAGGTTCGGAAGCTTGCAGAGAGGTCTGCACAGGCGGCAAAGGAGATAACGGGCTTGATTAAGGAGAGCACGAAGCAGGTAAAGGATGGGACTAAGCTTGCAGAGGATGTGAGAGGCGCGCTCCAGAGGATAGCCGATGGAATCAAGAGAACGGCGAATGCCATACAGAATATAGCAGCGGCAACAGAGGAGCAGAGCGCCTCCGTATCGAATGTAGCGAGCATTACGCAGGAGAATGCGAGCGCATCCGAGGAGATGGCATCCGCATCGGAGGAGCTTGCATCGCAGGCAATGTCGTTAAAGGATTTAGTCGGGCATTTCAAGGTAAATGGCAGCGGGAGAGGGGTATTGCATCCCGAGATAGAGATTGCGGGTCATCGGCAGGCTCAGACGCCGATTGCTGTTAAGACAGTAGAATCGGGTGGACATCTGTTTGTGAAGGACACGAAGAAGCTGCAAGGTGCAAGATTCAAGATGCAAGATTAAAGATAAAGGTGAAAAGCTCGTAGAAACATGGCGTTAGCCATGTTATTTAACAGGTCTAAAGACCTGTTTCTACAAGATTTAAAATAACAAGATTAAAAATATGGACGATATAGTAAAAGAATTTCTCGAAGAAGCAGGCGAGCATCTGGATGGAATGAACAAAAACCTTCTTGTTATAGAAGAAAATATCGAGAAGGGGCTCGATAAGGATATTATAAATACCATCTTCCGCTCTGCTCACAGTCTTAAAGGTGTCTCGGGCATGCTCGGTTTTATGACCGTGAGTAAATTGACCCACAGGATGGAGAATGTTCTCGGCAAGCTCCGTTCGGATGAGATGAGCATCACGCCCGGTATCATAGATACCCTGTTTGCGGGACTCGATAAATTAGGAGAGCTCTTGAAAGGCATAAGAGAGGAGGGGGTAGAAAAGGGGGATATTTCGGAGTATGCAGGCCGTATCGAGGCATTGCTCGGACAAAGGGAAGAGGATAAAGAGGCATTGGCTGCTCCCCTATCTTCCGTTCAGGGAACGGAATCTGCTGCAGGGAGTATTCCCCGAACAGTCCTTAATATAAGTAAAGAATTATCGGACAGGCTTGAAAAGGGGGAAGAGTTAAAGGTTATAGAGCAGTTAAAAACAGGAGAAGGCAATGTATACGAGATTATCATGAGGTTGAACAGGGATTGTTTTAACAAAGGCATAAGCCCCATAGATTTTTACAGGGATGTGGAGTCTATAGGGCATGTAATTTCCGTAATTCCCGTTAATTTGAAGCCCCTGCCGATGGATGCGGGCAGGATAACGGATTATGACATCGAAATAATCATACTGCTGTCGACAAATTATAAACCCGATTACCTGAAGGCATTTTTAGGCAGCAGCGAACTTAAAATAAACACAGTCAAAGAAATTATAGAAGAAAAAGGCGCGCCGCCTTTCGATGCGGCAAAATATTTTCAAGCCTTTATAGAAGGAACGGAGGAGGAGATAGAAAAATTAAATCATCAGATTCTGAAGCTCGAGAATATTGCAGGCGCTTCCGAAGACCCGATAGGCGGAGATTTGCAGGAGACATTAAACGAGATATTCAGGCTATGCCATAGAATAAAAGGCTCATCGGCAGCAATGGGGTATAAACCCTTAAATGAGATTGCACATTACGGCGAGACCATATTAAGCAGGCTCAGAGACAGGAAACTGACAATCGGCGGAGATGTAATAGATGTCCTTTTAAAGGTGGCAGACTTCTTCCGCAGCAGCATAGAGAAGATAAAGAACGAGAAGGATCCGGTTATAGAAATAACGGATATAAAGGAGAGGATGAAAAAATTTGCAGAAACGGATGAGGATAAAAACCGCTCTCTCACGGAAATATCCCCCGAGAAAAAGGCGATTCAAATAGAGTTGAACGAATACCATAAAGGTCTGGTCAAAGAAGCGGGTGAAAAAGGATTAAAGGTCTTTAAGGTAAGTGTATTTTTACAAGATAATGCCGCTATGAGCTTTGAAAGGGTGTTCCTGATAAAGAATAATCTGGAGGAGATTGGAAACATAATAAAATGCGAGCCTGACCTTGAAAAGCAGGACAGTAATACGGAGGTTAACCGGCTGACGATTTTGCTCTCAACAAAGGAAGAAGATGCAGTTGTAAGAAAGGCGGTGGATGTGGATATGGTCGAGACGATAAATATAGAACCGTTTACAGAGGTTATGGGTCAAGGGTCAGGGGTCAGGGGTCAAGAAATTAATGTAGGACAGATGCCATTGCCCATCGGTAGTCAGCAGTCGGCAATCTCCCAGTCAGACAAGAGGGATTCGAGCATGGCCGGGAGGCGGATGTCCGATATAGGTCGGGTGTCGTTAGCGGGGCAGACTATAAGGGTTGATACATCGAAACTCGATAATCTCATGAATCTTACGGGGGAGCTTGTTATATCGAAGGCGAGGATAAATCAATTCGGCATGCAGATGAAGGAGATATTCAACCATCAGAGGATATTTTCCCTCCTCGATAATATCAACTCGAGCATCGGTAAGCTCAAAGCCCGCTCTTCCAATCCCGTTTTAAGACATGACGGGACAAGATTGCAGGGCTCGGACGCTAACGGAGCTAAGGGATTAGAGCTTTTTATATCGGAGCTTGAAATAGAGATAAAAAGCCTCTACAGAAAAAAGTCCCTCCTGCTCGATTTTATGGAAGAGATAAATAACCTTGGAAGGCTTACCATGGGGATACAGAACGGAGTAATGGAATCGCGTATGGTTCCAGTTGGCCAGCTCTTTCACAAATTCGAAAGGGTTGTGAGGGATTTGGCAAAGGACAGGGGCAAAGAGGTCAGGCTTGAGATTTCGGGAGAGGAGACCGATCTCGATAAAAAGGTTATTGACGAACTTGGCGACCCCCTCACCCATATAGTCAGGAATGCGGTTGACCACGGCATAGAGCCGTCTGAGGAGAGAGAAAAGGCAGGCAAAAACAGGACGGCGGTATTAAAGTTAGACGCATCGAGGAGCGGCAATTACATCTGTATAGAGTCATCGGATGACGGCAGGGGGATAGATGTAGATTCGATAAGGAAAAAGGTTCTCGAGAAAGAATTATCCGAGCCGGAGAAGGTATCTAAGATGACGGAGAAAGAATTGATAGATTTTATATTCCTTCCGGGATTCAGCACTGCGAGCAAGGTTACGGATATATCGGGCAGGGGAGTCGGGCTCGATGTGGTTAAACAAAAGATAGACGGGCTGGGGGGACAGGTGGATATAGTTACGGGAAAAGGCAAGGGAACGAAGTTTGTCATAAAATTACCCCTTACCCTCGCAATAGTCCCCGCGCTTTTGTCAAAGGTTAAGGATGAGGTATATTCTATTCCATTGGAATCCGTCAGGGAGATTGTGAGATTTAAGAGGGATGAGGTTCACAGGCTCGATGCCAACGATACCGTAAAACTTCGCGGGAAGGTCTTAACCATAGCTCCACTGCAAGAACTCCTCTCCCCCTCACCTCGGTCATCTCCCCGATGGGGAGAGGAAGATGGAAAGGGGGCGCCAAATTCCACTCTCCCATCGGATGAGGAGGTTGGGCTTGCCCCTGTAGGTCGTAATCAGGGGGTGAGGGTTGGTCAAGAAGGTATGATTACTACCGTCATTGTAGGCTCGCAGGATAAACATATCGGCATAGTCGTAGATTCCCTATTAGGCGAGCAGGATGTAGTGATAAAATCGCTCGGAGACCATTTTGGCAATGTTATAGGAATTTCGGGGGCATCGATATTGGGCAATGGCGAGATTTCTCTGATACTGGATATACCGGCATTGATAGAGAGGACGGAAACAGCTTAAAAGAAAAAGGAGGCAATATGTTCATTCCTACTATAACGGACAGTCAGATGAATGAATTAAGAATCATAGCGACAAAGGGCGGTGAGAGCGCAAATCTTGCCTTTTCGAGATGGATGAGGGAGAAGGCAAAACTGGAGATTACGGATGTATCCTTCGTTCCATTCGGGGATATAACGAAGATTGTAGGCGAAGGGGATAAAATGGTTGTAAGTGTTTTGTTGAGAATGAATGGAGACATAACAGGCAATGCGGTATTTGTCTTTTCCGAGGACAGCGCCAGGTATCTTATGGAACAGGTCAGCAGAAAGAAAATACCCCACCCTCTCACCCCCTTTACAGAAGGGGGGTTGGGTGGGGTTGAACTGGATGCGGTAAACAGGTCAATACTGGAAGAAACCGGCAATATAGTGGGGACTGCATTTTTAAACTCCCTTGTTTCCCATCTTGATATAACGGTTTCAACCAGCGCGCCTGTATTTATATACGATTATGCAGAGGCGATACTTGAGATGGCTGTTATGGAATATGCGCCTTTGGCAGACCATGCCTTGCTGTTTGCAACAAAGTTCTACGAGGCTAATACAAAGATTGACGGTTATTTCTTTATACTTCCTTCTCCGGAATCGCTAAATAAATTGTTGGAGCGAATAGAAGGGAGAGAGGCAATTTAAGAGTTAAGAATGAAGAGTTAAAAATTAAAAATATTTAGTTTCTATTATAACTCTTCACTCATCACTCTTAACTTTTAACTTCTATGATTATCCGTGTTGGAATGGCTGATTTGAAGGTGGCGGAAGCCCCGGATATATTACAGACCACTCTCGGCTCTTGTATAGGGATTGCCATTTATGAACAACCTCCCCCAACCCCCACTTTACTAAAGGGGGGGAGAGGGGAGGGGTGGAGGGTTGGCGGGCTCGCCCACATCATGCTGCCTGTAAATAACAACGGCGACCCTAATACTGCAAAGTATGCCGATACGGCTATAACGGAGATGGTAAGGAAAATGACTTCGAGGGGCGTATCGAGGGGAAGCCTCATTGCGAAGATTGCAGGGGGGGCAAAGATGTTCGATACGGGCAAAAAGATAAATTATCTCCTCGAGATAGGCTTGAGAAACGAAGAGGCTGTAAGAAAGATGCTTAACATAGAGGGTATAAAATTGACTGCTGCCGACACAGGAAAGAATTACGGCAGGAATATTCAGTTCGATATAGCCACAGGAAAGATGACTATACAGAGTCACGGGAGAGAAACGGTAGTAATATAAAAAAAGGGTCAAGGGTCAGGGGTCAAGGGTCAATTAATGTCATTCTGAGCGATAGCGAAGAATCTCATCTTGCCCCTTGCCCCTTGTCCCTATTACCTATGAAAATAGACCTTATTAGAAATAACGGCATAGTTACCCTGATTCCCGGAGAGAATATAACCACGGCAAATGTTAATGACCTTGCCGGCAGGATAGAGTCGCTCATAAGCAATGAAAATTACAATATTGCCATAGATTTTGGGAGCAAAACCGATTGCTTATGCGCCCAGGCTATCGGAATATTTCTTTCCGTATCGGCAGCGGCAGGGGAAAAAGGGGGAGGACTTTATCTGTTGAATGTGACGAACCGTTTATTAAGCCTTTTTCAGATTTCGAATATACGGGAGAAATTGAATATCTTTGACAGCATGGAAGATTTAGAGAGATGGATTGTCAGCAGAGGCGGTGTTTCGGAGGGAATCGGCTCGACAAGCTCACGAGGGAATATACTTATTGTGGATGATGAAAGGAATCAGCTCGAGCTTCTCAGGGTTTTTATAGAGGAAGAGGGCTACAGGACATTTCTGGCATCCGATGGCATAGAGGCAAAGGTTCAGATGAACAGATTCCCTATAGACTTGATAATCCTCGATATAAGAATGCCTAATATGAACGGGATAGAATTTATGAAAATCATTAAAAAAGAAAAGAGGGATGTGAAGGTGATTATAGTAACGGCTCACAAATCCTTTGAGTATGCAGTAGAGGCATTAAGAAATAGGGCGGACGATTTTATAACAAAACCATACAATCCGGAGGAATTGAAAACGAGGATAAAAGAATGCCTTGAAAACATAGGCGAAAAGGCGAAAAGGTTTAAAACCTTTTCGCCTCTTAACCTTTTAGCCTCTTAGCCTTTTAACCTCTTGACCTTTTTATAAGGGGGTATTTATGGCAAAGAAAATTTTAATAGTAGACGATGCGGTATTCATGCGGATGATGCTGAAAGGGATACTCGAGCCTTATGGGTATGAAATCGTCGGAGAGGCAGAGGATGGGGATAAGGCAGTCGAGCTGTTTAAGCAGTTGAAGCCCGATTTGGTAACTATGGATATAATAATGACGAATATGGGCGGCATAGAGTCTCTGCGGGAAATCAAGAGGATAGATAATAATGCAAAGGTCGTGGTTATCTCCGCGGTTGACCAGCGTCAGGCGCTGCTCGAGACTATAAGACTTGGCGCAAAGGATTTTATAGTAAAACCATTTGAAGAGGAAAGGGTCTTGAGTGTAGTAAAAAAGGCGCTGGAAAAATGAAGGCAAAAAGGCGAAAAGGCAAAAAGGTAAAGAG
>CAYMMR010000004.1:0-8967 GCA_964391545.1 uncultured Nitrospinota bacterium
CTTATTATATGCCCCATTATAATCTCGGCTTAATACATTATGGTAAAAATGAATATGACAATGCAATTACAGAATTTAAAAGGGCAATAGAATTAAATCCCCAGGATGCCTATTCTCATTATATGATAGGAAATATTCATCGTGATAGAGGGGATATGGAAAATGCTATAAAGGAATGGCAAAACGGCGTAAATATATTTCCAAGGTTTTCCCAGGCAAAATACGAGATTGCCAATTTTTACAATCAGAAAGGAGAAACCGAGAAAGCTGCATCGGATTTGGAATCTATTATATCGAGCGACCCGAATTTTGCCTCTGCCTATGCAAATCTCGGGTTTATCTTGCTCGAAAAAGGTAATATAGACAGGGCAATCGAGCTGTTCTCAAAAGGGAAAAAGATAAATAGAGACGAAAATAAAAGATTTTATTTCCTCGACGGACTGGGATGGGCAAATTATAAAAAGGGAAATTATAAAGAATCCTTAAATTATCTGCAGGAGGCTATTAATGCTACTCCCGCTGCAGAAACCCAATATCTCGCACAAGAGTATTACCACATAGGAATAATTTATAAAGGAATGGACAATAACTTATTGGCAAGACAAAATCTCGAGAAGGCAATGGGTCTTAGCAAAAATACAGAGTTTATAGAAGAGATAAAAGGTATTTTAGGCAAATCAACATGATTTTCCTACAATGAAAAGATACTCTGCCGTAATTATTTTCCTCTCATCTATTTCCTACCTCTTAATATTTCAAAATTATGGCTTAAATCTATGGGATGAAGGGGTGTTTTTGAATGGCGCCCTGCGAACCATGGAAGGCGAATCCGTCTATGTAAATTTCAACGGATACCCGCCTGGACGCTATATACTCGGCGCGGCCTTATTTGAAATATTCGGAATAGATATCCCGGTTATCAGAACCGCTGTAACAATTATGACAGCTATAGCAGCGGTTATGCTATATTCAATTTCTCTGAGACTTATTCCGTCGCCCTTTTTAGCATTCATTCCGCCGGTTCTCTTTCTTGCATCCCCTGCTGTTTACTATAACAGGCTTTATCCAATATTTACGATATTCGGAATATATGCAATCTTCTGGTATTTACAAAAAGAGCATCCTTATCGGGCAATATTTCTTTCCATCTCTGCTGTGATCTCCATGTATTTTAAACTCGAGATAGGTATAGGAATAGCAATTATATCGATGACTATGCTACTTTTGAAAAAAAGATTAAAGGAATTTGCATATTTTTTATTTACCTTTGGTTTAGCAATAATATTTATATTATTATCTTATACCATAAGGATTGATATATACAGCCTTCTATCCGATATTTACTCTCATATATTCAAAATTGCCGATTCATGGGGCAATCCATTTCCAAATCTATTATCACCTGAATTATGGAAGAGGGCTAACATATACGAAATCTTCTCGACTCTCCTGTTTTATATACCACCGATTATCTATTCTTTAACTTTTTTCATCCTGCTTCGAACTGCAAATCCCGAACTCAGAAATCAAATTGCCATTACTCTTTTTTTTGGCATTTATACTTATAATCTTGTTATTTGGAGGGCAGGATTCGATAACCTCATCCGCTGCCTCCCTCCTGCATGGATATTAGGCGGTTATTTATTATATCTATTTCGTATAAAATTGCTAAAATGGCCAGGTGAAAGAATATTGTCTTATGCGATTATTCTGCTCTTGCCATTATGGTTTTTATATATGATGTTTTTTTATGGCGATTTTTACTCAGGTTCTATTGGAGAGATGAGAAAGCCCCATGTCCATCTCTCGTTGGAAAGGGCAAATAATATACATATTGACCCTGTAGAGGCATCATGGATAAAGGAAATAACGGAACACATAAAAAATAATACATCTTCCGATGATACAATCTTTACAGTCCCTCTTAATCCTATCTGGCACTTTCTTACGGATAGAAAAAACCCTACCTATTACGAGTGGATACTGCCCGGAGAATTAAAAACCGAAGCGGAGCAGGGGAAGGTTATAGGGCAATTGAAAAAGAAGCTCCCGTCATTTATAATATATGCAGATATAGCCATAGACAATATCGAGGAAAGGCGGTTTTCAAGCTATGCGCCGCTTATATACGGCTTTATAATAGAAAATTATCGATTAGAAAAGACAGTCGGTTTTTTCCAAATATGGAGGCATGGGAAATGAAGAGATCAGGAGTCAGGAGTCAGGAGTCAGGAGTCAGAATTGTTTTATTCTATGTTCTGTCATTTTTTTTACTATCTGCTGTCTTCTTTTCTTGTAAAACTGTTATAAACTCCGAAATCCGAAATCCGAAATCCGAAATCATAAAAGGGGTGTATCATAAAGAGGCAGCGTATCTGAAGGCAAGGGTTTCTAACGATTTTAATACATTATATTCTTTTCAACATCCTGAATATAAGACAATAATAAATATGGATAAGTTTGCCTCATCCGGGGGCTATTCTCAGCTCGATTATTCATCCGTTACAGTGCAAAATCCAAATCCACAAGTTTATATCCCGCCCCGGCAATTTAATTTCATATTGCATGACATTAAGATAGAGAAGTTTTTTATAGATAAATTGGGAAGATACGCAAGGTTTCATACGACTCAAATAATGGATATATTTTTACCAATGGGGAGAGGTATTCCTGTAAGAAGGGAGATGAAATCTATTGACTATTGGGAGAAAATTAATGGAGAGTGGTTTATTTTAAATAGGGTTCGCCATGATACTTTTACACATATATCCGGCGCTGTTACTGCAACCCCTATTAATCTTCCCGAGGAAAATGCAGAGTATACAGAGGCAGACATTAGCCTTGTATCGCCTGCTTTAGCCGGGCAATAGCAAATATAAAAATTCACTCTACCTTTTTTGCCGCCAAAACCAAAGATGCTGAATTAGATTGCTTCGTCGCTTACGCTTCTCGCAATGACGCTTCTACTGTGTGGTCATTGCGAGCAAGTGAGCCTTTAGCCCTGAGCGGAGCGAAGGGGAAGCAATCTCAACATTGAAATTCTTGCACATCGAGTAGCCATTTATAGATATGAGGAAAATAATCATTAAAAGCGAAAAAATAAAGGCATATTTTGCTTACAGCACAGCTATTGCCACATCCGTTTTGATATTAATATGGGTAATGAAGTTGTGGAATGCCTCATTATCAATCCCTTTTCTTTATTATTGGGACGCACTGATGGGCGGTATGTTTGTCAAAGGGATAATAGATAACGGATGGTATTTCCATAACAGATTCATCGGGATGCCTTCGGGTCTGGACATCCTCGATTATCCTATAGTCGAAAACTTTCATCTTTTATCTATAAAATTCCTCTCCATTTTTCTCCCCGATTATGCAGTTGTTATGAATCTGGATTATTTGATTGCCTTTCCACTGACAACATTATCTGCAATGTTCGTATTCAGACAGTTTAACCTTTCTTACGGCGCTTCCATGGTCGGAGGGTTGCTTTTTGCTTTTCTTCCTTATCATTTTCTAAGAGGACAGATGCACATCTTTCTATCCTTTTACTATACAATTCCTTTGATTATCATGGTTATATTATGGGTATCCATGGGTGATTTCATATTCTTCAAATATAAGGATAACGGCGGCATAAAATTAGATTTATTCAGCTTTAAGCCAATAACCGGCATCATCTCATGTATACTGCTCTCTACTACGAGTTATTATGCCTTTTTTTCCTGTTTTTTCCTGATAATTGCAGGGATAAAGGCTTCTATAGGAAAAATGAAAATCTATCCCCTTATAGTATCTATTGCCCTAATATTAATTATATCCACGGGCTTTTTTATAAATCTTTTACCGAGTATATTTTACAGATACCATAACGGAGAGAATATGGAACTGTCGCATCGTATTCCTGTAGAAGCAGAAATGAATGGAATGAAAATCGTCCAATTACTTTTGCCTGTCAAAGAACACAGAGTGTCTTTCCTGTCGGATTTTAAAAGGAGATACGATTCATCAACAACATTCAGCGAGACCGATTGTTCAACCTTGGGGGTAATTGGAAGCGCCGGTTTTCTTATACTGCTTGGCATGCTTTTCGGCAGGACAGCAAAATACAACGGAGATTTAAAGAGCAGTCTGTCTGCATTAAATGCCGCCGCCGTATTACTTGGCACGGTTGGCGGTTTTGGCTCCATTTTTGCTCTTATTATATCTCCGTTAATAAGGTCTTATAATAGAATAAGCATATATATTGCCTTCTTTTCCATATTTATTGTAATATTATTATTTGAAGAATATTTAAAAAAAATAAAGTCAAAATCCGTAATTTACGGTTTTCTGTGCCTTATCCTTTTTATAGGCATTATGGACCAGACAACGGATAATTATGCGCCGCCTTACGAAACAATAAAAAGGGAATATATTAATGATTCCGAATTTATAGCTAAAATAGAGGCATCGCTGCCACAGGATGCCATGATTTTTCAACTGCCTTATGTAGCATTTCCAGAGAACCCTCCGGTTTATAAAATGACGGACTATTCGCTCTTTAAGGGGTATCTCCATTCAAAGAGATTACGATGGAGTTATGGGGCAATGAAAGGGAGGGAGGGAGACCTCTGGCAGAAAGAGGTTGCGGCAAAATCACCGGAAGAATTTATAAAGGCGATATCGCTTGCAGGTTTTAGCGGGGTTTATCTGGACTGCAACGGCTATCCTGATATGGGCTCGGAAATGAAAAGAAATTTATCCGATTTGCTCGGGATAGAGCCTATAATAAGCGCAAATAAAAGGCTGGCATTTTTCAATATTTCGGAATACAGAAAAAAACTAAAAGAAATAACTGCAAAAAAAACGACAAATGGAAAGGTCTAAAAATGAGCAAGAAAAAATTTATCCAATTTCACCAATCATATATCCAGCAGGCTGAGATAAAGGAAGTAATCGATACTCTCGAATCGGGGTGGATAACTACCGGTCCGAGGACAAAGAGGTTTGAGGAGGATTTTAGAAAGTATATTGGCTGTAAACATGCCGTAGGGCTTAATTCCTGCACTGCAGGGCTGCATCTATCGCTTGCAGCACTCGACATTGGAGAGGGCGATGAAGTTATTACTTCGCCTATAACTTTTCCTGCAACAGCCAATGTAATTATCCACCAGAGGGCAACTCCTATATTTGTGGATGTGGAGATGGACACACTGAATATGGATGTTAATAAAATCGAAGAGAAGATAACTCCAAAAACAAAGGCTATAATGCCTGTCCATTTTGCCGGATACCCCTGCGATATGGACAGGATAATGAAAATTGCAAAGAGACATAAATTATTCGTAATCGAGGATGCCGCTCATGCAATCGAATCCAAATACAATGGAAAGAAAATTGGAAATATCGGAGATTTTACCTCCTTCAGCTTCTATGCGACGAAGAATATAACTACAGGCGAAGGCGGAATGCTGACTACAAATAATGACGAATTGGCAGATAAGGCGAGGATGATGAGCCTGCACGGGATAAGCAGAGATGCATGGAAAAGGTATGGTAAAGAGGGATACCATCACTGGGAGCTTTTTTATCCAGGTTTTAAATACAATATGTTCGATATTCAGGCTGCAATAGGTGTCCACCAGTTGAAACGGATTAATGGATTTCTAAAAAAGAGGAAAGAATATGTAAATATGTATAATGAGGCATTTAAGGATACTCCCGAGATAATGCCTTTAAAGATAAAAGGGAGCTATAAGGTTAAACATGCCCATCACTTATATGTGATAATTGTCCAGACAGAGATGCTTAAAGCAGACAGAGACCAGATTATGAATGAAATACAAAAAAAAGGGATAGGCGTGGGTGTGCATTTTCGGGCTCTTCACCTCCAGCCCTATTATCAAAACCCGAACTCCGAACTGTATAGGAGGGGGATGTTTCCTGCCGCGGAATATGTGTCGGATAGGGTCATATCATTACCGCTTTATCCAAAGATGAAAGCCTCCGATGTAAAGCATGTAATTAGGGTGGTAAAGGATGTTATTATGAGGGGCAGGAAATAAAGAACCCCCTAATTTTACTTGACTTTAGGAGTATAAAGGTTAAAATTGAATGGTGGATTTCAATAAAGTTCAGAAAGAAAATCTTGGGAAATTTTTTATTGATATAGCTAAGGTAGTAGCGATAGGGCATGTGATAAATGCGTTTTTTGGCAAATCTTCTTTTGAAAACATTCTTGTAGGGATTATTGGCGCTGCTATATTTTTAATAGCCGGCTTACTGGCTATGAAAGGATTGGATAAATGAGTGATTTGAATATTGCACTATTAATCGCTGGAGTAATATCACTCCTTTTTGTGATTTATTTGAATCGGATAGAAAAAAGTCATAAATAGGCGCGTAGCTCAGTGGGAGAGCGCTTGCTTGACACGCAAGAGGTCGGCGGTTCGAAACCGCCCGTGCCTACCACTTAAAGGGTTCGAGGGTTCGAGGATTCGAGGGTTCAAGTGAGTTGAACTATTTTTTCACTTAACCCCTTGACATCTTGAACCCTTGAACCCTCTTTTTATTTATTTTTATGTCCGAAAATAATCTCGATACATTAAGGCACAGCACGGCGCATATAATGGCTCAGGCAGTGAAGGAGCTTTATCCTGAGGCAAAGATTACGATAGGTCCGGCTATAAAGGACGGCTTCTATTATGATTTTGACAGGGATAAGCCCTTTACAACAGAAGACCTTAACAGCATAGAAAAAAAGATGGAGGAGATAATTAAGGCAGATGCCCCATTTGAAAGGATAGAGGTGTCGAAGGACGAGGCGAGGAAGATATTTAAAGATGAGGCATACAAGATAGAATTGATAAATGAAATCGAAGACGAAAAGGTCTCGATATACAAACAGGGGAGTTTTATCGACCTCTGCCGCGGACCCCATCTGCATTCTACCGGCAAGGTAAAGGCATTCAAACTGATTAGCGTTGCCGGCTCATACTGGAGGGGAAATGAAAAAAATAAGATGCTCCAGAGGATTTACGGGACATCCTTCCCCAGCAAAAAGGAATTAGAGGAGCATCTCGATAAATTGGAAGAGGCAAAGAAAAGGGATCACAGGAGACTTGGCAAAGAACTTGACCTCTTCAGCATTGACGAAGAGGTTGGCTCGGGACTTATTAACTGGCACCCAAAGGGCGCGTTGGTCAGATATATAATCGAGAATTTCTGGCGTGAGGAGCATTATAAGAACGGCTATCAGCTTGTCTATTCGCCTCATATTGCAAAGACAGACCTCTGGCGGACAAGCGGACATATTGATTTTTACAAGGATAATATGTATTCTCCGATGGATGTCGAAGGTTTCTCGTATATAGTAAAACCCATGAACTGTCCCTTTCATATCAAGATGTATAAAGGCAGATTAAAGAGCTACAGGGAATTGCCGATACGATGGGCGGAATTGGGAACGGTTTACAGGTACGAGAGGTCCGGTGTTCTGCACGGCTTGCTGCGCGTAAGGGGATTTACACAGGATGACGCACATATATTCTGCCGTCCCGACCAGTTAAACTCTGAAATAGAAAGGGTATTGAATTTTACTCTTTATATGCTCAGGTCTTTCGGATTTAACGAATTTGATGTATACTTAAGCACCAGACCGGAAGAGTATGTAGGCTCTATTTTGAAATGGGAGAAGGCAACGGATGCGTTAAAGGGCGCATTAGACAAGGCAGAACTGAAATTCGAGATTGACCCAGGCGCAGGGGTATTTTACGGGCCCAAGATCGATGTTAAAATAAAAGACAGCCTTGAAAGAACATGGCAGTGCTCCACTATTCAGGTGGATTTTAATCTTCCAGAGAGATTCGATGTTGCCTATATCGGCGATGATGGTTATCAGCATCGGCCCATAATGATTCACAGGGCGCTTCTCGGCTCTCTGGAGAGATTCTTCGGATGTCTCATCGAGCACTATGCAGGCGCCTTTCCTGTATGGCTCGCCCCTGTTCAGGCAAGGGTCATGACAATTACCGATAAACAGAACGATTATGCTGGAAAAATAATAAAAAATCTTTTAGAATCGGATATACGGGGAGAGGCGGATTATAGGAATGAAAAGATAGGATTCAAAATACGAGAGGCTCAAATGGAAAAGATACCCTATATGCTTATCGCGGGAAATAAAGAGGTGGAATCAAATACCGTCTCTGTCAGAAAAAGAGGCGGAACGGATATGGGGACGATGGATATTTCAAAGTGTATAGAAATGATAAAAGAAGAAATCAAAAGTAAGCAATGAGCAACGAGCAATGAGCAATGAGTTTTTTTACTCATTGCTTGGCACTCATTGCTCATTGCTTAAAAGGGGGGTGATGTTACATAGCTAAAGGACTTAGAGTAAACGAAAAGATAAGAATTAAAGAAGTGTCTGTTATCGGAGAAGACGGAAAACAGTATGGTGTCCTGCCCATATATCAGGCAATATCGCTTGCAAGGGATTCCGGTTTAGACCTTGTAGAGGTGGCTCCTAATGTCAGGCCGCCGGTATGCAAGATAATGGATTATGGCAAATACAAGTATAAACTCGCCAAAAAGGAACATGATTCAAAGAAAAAACAGCGGGTCATCAAGGTAAAAGAAGTGAAGATGACACCGACTACGGACGAGCATGATTACCAGTTCAAAGTCAATCATATCAAAAGATTTCTCAACCATGGAGATAAGGCAAAGATAACAATTGTCTTTAAAGGGAGAGAGATTATTCATCTGGATCTTGGCGCGAAGATATTGAATAGGATAATCGAAGATACGAAAGATATTGGCGTAGTAGAGGAGCCTCCTAAAAAGATGGGCTATAATATGACATTGATACTGATGCCAAAAACAAGCTAAAGAAGTGTCAATAAGTCATAGTGTCAGAGTTTTTTTACTTTGATGCTTTGACTCTTTGATACTCTGACGCTATTATATGGGGGGAAAATG
>CAYMMR010000004.1:8977-29841 GCA_964391545.1 uncultured Nitrospinota bacterium
GTTAAAGACGAATAAGGCTGCAGCAAAAAGGTTTAGGGTGACTGCAAAGGGAAGGTTAAAGGCAAAAAAATCCTTTGCGAGACACATTCTTACCAGCAAGAGTCAAGGCAGAAAGAGAAAGCTTAGAAAGGCAGGGCTTCTGGGAAAAACAGACGAAAAGCGAATGAAAAAATTAATGCCGTATATTTAGGGGCAAGGGGCAAGGGGCAAGTAAGATTACGATTTTTCTTGACCCCTGACCCTTGACCCTTTTTTAAAGGGGAGGTTTAAAATGGCAAGGGCAGTAAGTGGTGTAGTCAGCCGTAAAAGGCACAAGAAGATATTAAAGCTATCAAAGGGATACTGGGGGGCGAGAGGCAAATTATTTAGAAAGGCAAGGGAGACTGTTGACAGGGCGTTTGTGTATGCCTACAGGGACAGAAAGGCAAGAAAGAGAGATTTCAGAATGCTCTGGATTGCGAGGATAAACGCTGCAGCAAGACTGGAAGGACTTTCCTACAGCCAATTTATACACGGCTTAAAAAATGCCAATATAGAAATGGATAGAAAGATTCTTGCAGATATGGCTGTCAATGACCCTGCCTCATTCAAGAGATTAGCCTCTATTTCAAAAGGACTACCCGTCAACTAATGAAGAAATTAACGCAAAGACGCAGAGTTTTAAAGAAAGATGCAAAGGAAAACTTTGTGTCTTTATTTACCCCTTTGCGGCTTTGCGTTAAAATTCATTTTCTATGAAATCCCGATTAGATGATATTAAAAAAGAAGCTGAATCTGAAATCCTGTCCGTCAAGGGCGAAAATGATATTTCCAGCCTGAATGTCAAATATCTCGGCAGAAAGGGGATTCTGACCCTCCTTTTAAGAGAATTGAGTTCTCTCCCTCCGGACGAAAGAAAAGAAACAGGCAAATCTGCCAATACGCTTAAAAACTGGATTGAAGATACCCTTAATCTGAAAAAAAGGGATTTGAGGGAAAAGGGCATCGAAAATCTAAAAAAAGGTTTTTTTGATATAACACTTCCAGGGAAACTGCATGACATCGGAAACATCCATCCGCTTACAAAGGTGTTGAACGAAGTGGTGGATATTTTCTTATGTATGGGCTTCGATGTCGAAGAAGGGCCAGAAATCGAGTTGGACTACTATAATTTTGAGGCGCTAAATATTCCCAAAGACCATCCTGCAAGGGATATGCAGGATACATTTTATATTACCGATGATGTTATACTGCGAACCCACACTTCTCCTGTTCAGGTTCGCACTATGGAAAGACATACCCCGCCATTAAAGATAATTGCACCTGGAAAGGTATATCGCTGCGACGCAGATATAACCCATTCTCCTATGTTTCATCAGGTGGAAGGGTTTATGGTTGATAAGAATATTACATTTGGCGACCTCAAAGGCACGCTGGAGTTATTTGTCCATCGGTTTTTTGGCAAGGATATCGCTTTGAGATTCAGGCCGAGTTTCTTCCCATTTACAGAGCCGAGCGCAGAGGTAGACATACGATGCGTTATATGCAAAGGCTCGGGCTGCAGGGTTTGCAAAGGCACAGGATGGCTCGAAATTTTAGGCTCCGGCATGATAGACCCCGCTGTATTCTCCTATGTAAAATATGACCCGGAGGAGTGGACAGGCTTTGCCTTCGGCATGGGCATAGAGAGGATAGCAATGCTGAAGTATGGTGTGGACGATATAAGGCTGTTTTTTGAAAACGATCTGAGATTTTTGAAGCAGTTTTGATTGTGATGTAAAAACTCCCTTTTTTTCTCTTCCGTTATTTTTTCTTTTGCTCTGGCTATTTGATTTTTATATTAAGGAACAAAAGAAAAAATAAAAAGTCGCTCAAAAAAGGAGTTTTTACATCTATGTCGGTTTTAAAATGAAAATCACATATAACTGGCTTAAAGAATTTGTGGAATTTAATCTGTCTCCTTCAGAGTTGTCAAAAAAATTGACAATGGCAGGGCTTGAGACAAATGTCATCGAGCAGATAGATAACGATCATGTAATCGAGGTAGACCTTACTCCCAACCGTTCCGACTGCCATAGTGTAATAGGAATAGCCCGGGAGGTATCGGCGCTGACAGGCGGTAAATTTATCTCTCCTGATGCTTCTGTAAAAGAACAGGATGGGGATATGGATAAACTTATCTACGTATCGATAGAAAGCCCCGACCTTTGCAATAGATATACTGCAAGGATTATAAAGGATGTAAAAATCGAAGCATCTCCATCATGGCTTGAAAAAAGGCTTAAGGCAATAGGCATCAGACCTATCAATAATGTTGTAGATGTAACGAACTATATACTATGGAAGACCGGGCAGCCGCTCCATGCCTTCGATTATAATTGTATAAAGGACAATAAAATTATTGTAAGGAGGGCGTCGAAGAATGAATCATTTATTGCCCTCGATGGGAAAGAACATGAATTAACCGAAGACTCCCTCGTAATTGCGGATACTGAAAAGGCAGTTGCGCTGGCAGGGGTCATGGGCGGTGAAAATTCAGGAGTAACTGCCTCGACAAAGGATGTCCTGCTCGAGAGCGCCTATTTTAATCCTATAAGCATCAGGAAGACTTCGAGAAGGCATGGAATATTTACAGATTCGTCATACAGGTTCGAAAGGGGTGTAGATATAGAAGGAGTAATTACGGCGCTGGATATTGCAGCCCGGTTAATAAGCGAATTAAGCGGGGGAAAGGTAATTAAGGGAAGACTTGACTGTTATCCCAAAAAGATTGAATCTCCTCAAATCGTTTTAAGGATGAGTCGAACAAATAAAATACTTGGAACAAACTTAAGCATGGATTGTATATCGGATATCCTCCGGCGGCTCATGTTCTCTGTGGAAGTTATTGACAATGATAAACTCAAGGCTCATGTCCCATCATTCAGGAAGGATATAGAGAGGGAGATAGACCTCATCGAAGAAGCAGCAAGGCTCAACGGTTATGAAAATATAACAAAGACCATTCCGTCATCGCAAATTTCTACGGCATCTCTTACAAAAGGTCAGGAATTTGCAAAAAACATAAGAAATATTTTGACATCGAGCGGGCTTACAGAGATTATAAACTATAGCTTTATAGACGATAAACTCTTTGACCCGATGAATATACCGGAAAACGATGCAATGAGAAACTCCATAAAATTGAGAAATCCCCTGAGCCAAAATTGGAGTGTTATGAGGACAACCCTTGTCCCCGGCCTCATACAGACTGTTGTCTTAAACATTAACAGGGGGGTAAACGATGTTGAGATATTCGAAATAGGGAAGGTTTTTATCTCCCCTTTTTCTCCTCTCCCCTCTGGGGAGAGGGTCGGGGTGAGGGGTATGCCAGGGAGGGTTTTGCCCGTTGAAAAGACGATGGTCGGAGGGGCTATAACGGAAAAAAGAGAAAGGAAAATCTGGAACAAAGGCGAAAAGGATTTTTATTATCTAAAGGGCATTTTAGAATCCCTGCTGGACAGACTTAATATCTCCGACAGGGAATTTTATCACATTAGTCTTCCTTATATTCATCCGCAAAAAGGGGCAGGCATAAAAATAAAAGGAGAAAAAACCTGCAGTGAGCGAAGCGAATCTATCGGTTTTTTCGGAGAGCTTCACACTACAGTATCCAAAAATTTTGACTTAAAAGATAAGGTATATTTATTTGAGCTCGATATCGATAAAATAATTTCCAAAACATCTAATGGGAAAAAATATATCCCCCTCCCGAAATATCCTTCCATATATAGAGATATAGCCATAGTGCTGGACAGCAATATAATATCGGATGAGGTATATAAGGTTATAAGAGAGACGGACCATTCACTTTTGAAAGAGATTATTCTATTCGATTATTACGAAGGGAAACAGATACCTGCCGGCAAAAAGAACCTTGCTTACTCCCTTGTCTACCGTTCGGACGACAGAACCCTAACCGATGAAGATATAAATCCCATCCACGAAAAGATTATCGCCAATTTAAAGGATAAATTAGGGGCAGTTTTGAGGTAAGGAAAATTTAAGCAAGGTTAATTGCCAATAGATTTGCCTCTTTTGTTGCCAAAAAATATCCCAAAAACAAAGTCAAAATGCTGTCTGTAAAATCGCCTTGCAAGCAGTAAATACATCTGCTAATTTTAGAAAATACCGATATACCACCTTGCAAATGCCCTTGAAGTAGAGATGTGGGAGGTATTTGATTTTGGGCATGAGGTTAATATAAAAGAACTGCGGGAAACTATGAACAGGCTTTTAAAAGAAACCGATGAAGAAAAACTGCGTTTGGCTGTTAAAATCCTACGGGCGGCGGCGAGGTGAAGCGGCGAATCATTATTATCTTGACATGCTGTCATAATGCCACTATGATATGAAATATTGTGACAGCATATTTAAGCCGTGACATAGGCGGCAAAATACTGGAAGCCTTGCGCGAGATGCCTGTAGTTGTTGTTACAGGCATGAGACAGACGGGTAAAAGCACCTTTTTGCAAAAGCAGGCCGGTCTTAGTAACAGGCGCTATATTAGTCTGGATGACTTTGCATATCTTGAGGCTGCAAGGGAAAATCCTACAGGATTGGTGGATACCGATGAGGCGGTTACCATTGACGAGGCTCAGAAATGCCCTGATATACTTATTGCAATCAAGAAGGTCGTGGATAGAAAAAAGAGACATGGACAGTTTCTCCTGTCCGGTTCTGCTAATTTTGCAATCCTAAAAGGTATTTCAGAAAGTCTCGCCGGCCGCTCGGTATATTTCACCCTGCATCCGTTTACCCGCAGGGAGCTTTCCGTCAATATATCCGAGAAACCTTTCTTATGCAGATTTTTTAAAACACAGCAGCTTCCTAAAACCAGATCTGTTCATCCGGTAATGGCAGAAGAAGTCCTGCAAGGCGGTATGCCGTCAGTTTGCCTTGGAGATGTAAAAAACAAATTCCTCTGGTTTAAAGGATATGAACAGACCTACCTTGAAAGAGATGTAAGAGAGTTGAGCCATATTGGAAATGCAATCTTATTCAGGCATCTTATGCGAATGACCGCCTTAAGAACCGGTCAGCTTCTGAGTCCGAGTCAACTGGGCAGAGACGCCAAGCTGAATGTTGCGACAACATCGAGATACCTTTCCCTTCTTGAGACATCTTTCGTTATATCCCGTCTAAGCCCGTATCTCAGAAATAAGGCAAGCAGGCTTATAAAATCTCCAAAGGTGTATATCGGCGATTCCGGTCTTGCCTGTTATCTTGCGGGGATTGATGGTTTCGAATCCGAACCCTTGAAGGGTGCAATGTTTGAGACATACATTGCGCAAAACCTTTCAGGCATTATCGATGCAAGATGGCCGGAAGCAGTCCTTTACTTCTGGAATATTCAGGGCAGATATGAGGTTGACTTTGTAATAGAATCCGGAAACAAATGCATTGCAATCGAGGCGAAGGCAGCAGCACGGTGGGAAGAAAGAGACCTTGCAGGCCTCAAGGCATTTCTTTCAACAACACCACACTGCATTGCGGCCATCCTTGCATACAACGGCGCTGAAGCTGTGCAGATCGCCGAACGAATATGGGCTATACCATTGGACATCGTGCTCTCATAACGAATGACCGCTCTGCTTATTGGAGCCGGAATAAAGAGCATCGGGAAAACAAAATGCCTGACTCAAGAAAAGAAGCAATAACTGGATATTATCCGACACCTTATTTTTGCATTACCCATGAACCATGAACTGCTAATCATAACCGGCGAAGATTCCGGAGACCTTTATGGCGGCAATTTAGCAAAAGAGATACACAAGCTCTCTCCTGATATGAAAATTTCTGGCGTTGGCGGTAGAAATATGAGGTCTGCCGGTGTTGATATATTTTGCGATGTAGCCGATATTTCAGTAGTAGGTTTTTGGGAGGTTATAGAAAAATTAGGCTTAATCAGAAGGCTTTACAGACAGGTAATAGAAAAACTGGATAAAGGAAATATTAAAGGTGTTGTTCTGATTGATTATCCGGGCTTTAATCTCAAGATAGCAAAGGCTGCAAAGGAGAGGGGCATACCTGTATTTTATTATATAAGCCCGCAGGTATGGGCGTGGAAGAAAGGCAGGGTAAAGACTATAAAAAAATGTGTTGATAAAATGATAGTAATTCTCCCCTTTGAAAAGGAGTTTTATCGAAGAGAAGGGATTGATGTGGAATTTGTGGGTCATCCGTTACTTGAGGTGATAAATCCTTCTTTAGATAAGAGCAAGATTTGCAGGGAATTAGGTATTGATAGTAATCAGTTAATTATAGGCATACTGCCGGGAAGCAGGAAAAAGGAGATAGCATATATGCTCCCGGCAATTTTAGAAGCGTCAAAACATATAAAAGGAAAATACCCGTCTGCTCGATTTTTATTGCCATTGTCGCCATCAATTAGTGTAGGGCAAGGCTTTAGCCTTGCTTCGGAATATTCATATATCAAAATTATCAAAGGAGGGAATTATGATGTAATGAAGGCATCGGATTTGCTCATAACAAAATCCGGAACCTCCACGCTTGAGGCTGCAATCATAGGAACCCCTATGATAATCGTTTATAAAACCTCTGCCCTCTCCTTTTATCTGGCAAAATTTCTTGTCCATGTCCAATTTGCAGGACTTCCAAACCTCCTTGCAGGGAAAGAAATTATCCCTGAACTCTTACAATCTAAGGCAAATGCAAAAGACATTGTTAAAAAGGCATTATATTATTTAGAAAATAGGGATGAACTTGATAAAATGAGAGAGGATTTAAAAAAGATTAGATATTCTCTCGGCGGACCCGGCGCATCAAAAAAGGCTGCAGGGATAATAATCGGGCATATAAAGGCAGTTTGAAGTGAAACACTTACGAGCTTTTGGCTCACAAAGGGGAATGAAAATTCCAATAACTAAATTACAAATTCCAAATAAATTACAATAACCAATTTTCAAATAATCAAATAGTCTTTTGTTTGGAGTTTCGGTCATTGAGATTTGGTTATTATTTGGTGTTTGGAATTTGGTTATTGATTATTTTTGTGGGGCTCGTGTTCATTCGTGGTAAAAAAGATATTTTTGTGTAAAATAGAGCTATGGAAAAAAATGAGGTTATAGATTACCTGGAAAAAATGCCGGCGAACAGCATATATAGTATAGCCACCGGTCAGTATATTCCACGGGGTTTTGAATACTATAAAAAAAACCGTCTCATCCATTTTGAATGGGAAGATGGGAATCGTGTCTTAGTTGCAAAGGTTATGGGGAGCAGCCTCTATTCTGTCTCCATTTCTGTAGAATACGGCGCACTTAACTATAAATGCACCTGCCCTTCATGGTCCCCTTTTGGAAACTGCAAGCATGTGGTCTGCGCAGTAGTTACCGTTAAAAACCTTATTAATCCCAACCACTTTAATATTGGCAAGAACAATATAAAACATAGAGAAGGGCTTAATCGGAGTTTTTTATCTCATGCCGAGCCTCCTCAAGAATATAGAGGGGAAAAGTCTATATATTCTATAGTGATAGAGAAAAGACATTATAGAGACACCTACAATATATCCGTTCTGCTGGGAAACATACCGCTTACGCCCCGTTCCTTAACCCGTAATACTCCCCAGGAATTATGGGAAATGGTGAAGGAGCATTACGATTATTACGCCCATTCCGAAAATAAGATTCTTAAATATCTGCAAAAATACGGAAATAGACATCCATTATTCTTAAAAATCGGAGATAAAAAAATCCCGGCAAAATGGGATTCATCGTGCCTCTTTTCTCATGCTATAGATTTTAATGTCAAAGAGGATATGGTTATTATTAAAAGATTCTTTACTGTCGGGGATGATGTCTGCTCCAATCCATACATAATGGGGAATGATTTAATGGCAGACCTGAAGACAGGAAAGTTAGGCGTAATAAAAAATAAAAAAGGATTGCATTTGTGGAATCTGATTAGCCGTTGTATAGAAGAAGATGAATTTGAGATTTATGAAGATTTTGATGAGAGTTCTCATGCAGGGAGTGATTCTTTTGAGCCGATAGAGATTCCAATAGCAGGCTTTTATGATTACCAGCTTAATATACCGGTTGAACATAAAAATGATATTCAATTCAGGATTAGCGATGAGGCTGTATCTCCTATAACGGCAGAACCTCACTACAGTATGACCATCGAACAGGACGATATGGATATGAAAAAGATGATTTTACGGGCATGCTGCAATCTCGAAGGATTAAGGGGCAATACTACCAGATACATTTTTGGATTCTTAACATATCTTGGAAACGGCTATAATCTCTCGAGTTATTTAAGGGCAAAGAAAAGGCTAAACGCGATTATTAAAATCTTCCTGATGCTTTTATTCGTTAAAGAAGAAGATAAGGCAAAGAAGATTATAAACAATGAGCTTTCGAGTAATGGCGATTTTTATGAACATAAAATCCGATTGGAGGCAAAGAGATGTTTGATGAGGGCATTTTCCTCTATACAAAGAGAGTCTTCCAGAATCGTCCTCTATAACAACAAATGGTATCTTGCCGAAAATAATAAAGAAAGGGAGGCGCTGCTTTACACAATCCCCCTCGAGATATTCGGCGCCAGTGTATTCGAAGATATGATGTCTCATAATGAGATGACAATATCTGCCGATGACCTTTATAGGCTTTTGCCGGCGCTTTATCTCGGATTAAAGGAGCATAACATACCCCTGTTTTTAAAAGGGAAACAGGTTCAAATGTCCAGTTGGGACTTCTCGTTTGACTGCAATAGGGAGAGCGGTATAGATTGGTTTGAGATTAAGCCGGAGATAAGATGCAGCGGAGATCTGATAGACGAGTCATTATTGCAGACAGCATTTAAACAGAATGGCATTGTGGAGAGGGAAAATTTTATACAGATACTCGACTCCAATTCTCAGGAGATTTTAAAGATAATCGCGGACATAAGTAGTAAAGGCGCGGAATCGAAGGAGAGGACGAGAGAGATTGTCCGTGTGCCGAGGCTGCAAATATTGGACTGGATATATTTGCGAAATATGGGGGTAAAGGTCAGACTCTCGAAGGAAGATGAAGACCTGATAGAGAGGCTGAATCGTTTTGAAAAGATAGAGGCTAGTCCCATACCGGAGAATCTCAAGGCAAATTTAAGGCACTATCAGAAAGAGGGGTATTACTGGTTGTCCTTCCTCTATGAGCATCGCTTTGGAGCCTGTCTTGCCGATGATATGGGGCTTGGCAAGACTATTCAGGCTATAAGCCTGATGGCAGGAATAAGGGAGGGAAAGGTTAAATCATTGTGCAATGTTAATACCCCTCACCTCCTTGTACTTCCGCCGAGCCTATTATTTAACTGGCAAAACGAAATCGAGAAGTTCTATCCGGATTTAAAGCTCCATTTTTATACAGGACTGGAAAGGAGCCTCGATTTTAAAGACTGCAATATTGTTCTAACCACTTACGGGCTTGTGCGAAGGGACATCGAGAAGCTTAAAGATATTCAGTTTAATGTAATCATCTTCGACGAGGCGCAGGCTGTCAAAAACATATATGCCGATACCACAGGGGCGGTGAGACAGCTTAAAGGATATTTCAAACTTGCCATGACAGGCACGCCTGTGGAAAATCATATCGGGGAATATTATTCCATCCTCGATCTTTCTCTGCCAGGGCTGTTAGGAGAATATGATGTTTTCAAGTCCTATATTAAACTGGATAAATCGCCATCCCTCGATTTAATATTAAGAAGGACAATGCCTTTTGTATTGAGGCGGACAAAGGAAATGATATTGAAAGAGCTCCCGCCTAAAATCGAATCCGATATTTATCTCGAACTTACAGATAAACAAAAGATACTCTATAAAAAGACCGTTGAAATGGTTAAAGCGGCTATAGATGCGGCATTTCGCAATAAAACAAAGGAGCAGGCGAATATAATAGCCCTCACTGCCATATTAAAGCTCAGACAGTTGTGTGTATCTCCGAGGTTGATAGACCATAAGATTAATGAGCCTTCACCAAAAATAGAGTTCTTAATCGGCAAATTAAAGGAGCTTATGGAAGAGGGACACAGCGCCCTCGTATTTTCGCAGTTCACCTCATTTCTGGATATAGTGGAGGAGGATTTGAGAAGGCACAGCCTCCACTTTTCCAGACTCGACGGCTCAACCGCAGTCGGAAAGAGAAAGAAACTGGTTGAAGGCTTTCAAAACAACAAAGATACATCCATATTTTTGTTGAGCCTCAAGGCAGGCGGACAGGGGCTTAATCTTACAAGGGCATCTTATGTATTCCATCTTGACCCATGGTGGAACCCTGCAGTCGAAAATCAGGCTTCGGACAGGGCTCACAGGATAGGGCAAAAAAATAAAGTCTCCATCATGAGGATACTCATGCGTCATACGATAGAGGAGAAAATGATGGAGCTTAAAAAAAAGAAATTGGAACTCTATAAAACGGTTATGGAAAATTCCATCGGCAAGAAGAAGGGTCTATATATCTCAAAGTCCGACTTCGATTACCTGCTCGGGATGTAAAATTGGATTTCCTCTGCTATTCTTTTTGCAGCATCTGCAGGGTCTTTGGCCGTTCTTATAGGTCTACCTACAACGATATAATCTGCGCCTGATTTTATTGCATCGGATGGTGTGGTTATTCTCTGCTGGTCGTCATTATTGATAACAGACCATGAAGGCCTTATTCCAGGGGTTACAATAATAAAATCCTTTCCAAATTCCTTTCTTACGGATTCAGCCTCCTGCCCCGAGCACACAATGCCTGCACAGCCGGCGGATTTTGCAATCCTTGCCCTGTGAAGAACGAGTTTTAAAGGGTCTTGAATGTCTTCTCTCATACCCATCTCTTTTAGACTTTCTTTTGAAAGGCTCGTTAATACAGTAACTGCCAATACTTTCGTTTTGCCTGAAGCAGTCTCGACTGCCGCATTTAAAAGCCTCTTGCCTTCATCACAGTGGACAGTTATAAACTCTGCGCCGAGGGCATTTGCCGATTTCATCGCCCCTTTTACAGTTTCGGGGATATCGTGGAATTTCAAATCTAAAAATATTTTAGCCTTTCCTGCTTTTGCAATGGCATTCAATATACCAGGACCCTCTTTTACAAAAAGCTCCAGCCCCACTTTAAACAGACCCACATGGCTTTTTAAAATCTCCACATATTTCAGTGCGGAATTGGAATCTGGAAAATCGAGGGGGAAGATTATTCTATCCTTTGGTTCTTTTGGCAATAACATCGTTAGAATGGAATAAAGGACTGCTGCGCCATTGCAATATAAGCGGACGGGAAGATACCCATGCGCAATACACCATAGGCGGCGATGAGCAGGGCTATAACGAGCGCAGGCGAAAAAGCAAGGCTTAAACCTTGCCCTGCCGGTTCAGGCTCTCTCATATACATTGCTATCGTTATTCTCAGGTAATAGTAGACGGATATTACGCTGTTTATTACCCCTATGATTGCAAGGCCGATATAGCCCGATTTTATCGCAGCGGAGAATATATAAAATTTTCCCATGAACCCTGCTGTTGGAGGTATGCCTGCAAGTGAGAATAAAAACAGGCTCATTGCAGCGGCAGCGAGGGGGTATTTGTATGCAAGCCCTGTATAGTCATCCACATTAACCCTTCCATCGTCTTTTCCTCCGATTGCGGTAATTATTCCAAAGGCGCCGATGTTCATGAATGTATAGGCAAGCATGTAGTATAAGATGCTTGCAATGCCGAACTCGCTGGCTGATACGAATGCCACCATCACATAGCCTGCATGGGCAATGCTGGAGTAGGCAAGCATTCTCTTGACATTGTTCTGCACCAGGGCGATTACATTCCCTACGGTCATGGTAAGCGCCGATAGTATCCAGATGAGGTCAATCCACACACCCTGAAGGGACGGAAGAGCCTCGACAAAAACCCTCAATAATGCCGCAAAGGCTGCTGCCTTTGGTCCTGCTGACATAAATGCCGTTATCGGCGAAGGCGCCCCCTCGTATACATCCGGCGTCCACATGTGGAATGGAACCGAGGCAATCTTAAATCCAAAACCGATTAATAAAAGTATCATCCCCATTATTATGATAGGATTTCCAAAGCTGCTCTCGGATATGAATTCGGCTATCCCCTTGAGGTTCGTTGTGCCCGTTGCCCCATAGATAAGCGCCATTCCGTAAAGCAGAAATCCTGTTGCAAAAGAGCCGAGGAGAAAATACTTTAAAGAGGACTCGTTGGATGCCTGTCTCTTTCTCGTATATCCCGCCAGCACATAGAGGCTTATGGACATCAATTCTATACCGAGGAATATTACGAGCATGTCTGCGCCGCCTGCCATCAGCATCATCCCTACTGTGGCAAAGAGGAGAAGGGAGAAATATTCGCCGTGATTAATCCCTTCGTCTTTTACATATTTTATTGAAATGAGGATTGTAAGCCCCGTGCCGAGGAGAAAAATCAGTTTAAAGAAGCGTGAGTAGTTGTCTACAACCCATAGACTGTTAAAGGCATACTCTACGGCAGAAGAGTCAAAAAATACTAAAATCGAGGCAAAAGCAACACCCATAAAACTTATATAGCCTATATGGTCTTTTCCCGATATGCTGGAAAAAACCTGTAAAAGCAGAACCAGCATTGCAAAAATTGTAAGAACGATCTCTGGATATATTGTCGCTAATTTAATAGTAGGTATTATGATTTCCATATAAAACCAGTGTTAAGTGGTTAGTGTTTAGTGTTCAGCAATTGATGACTGTCATCACTGACCACTGATAACTGACCACTAACTTTTGCCTCTCTTCCCTCTCCCCCTGTAATGCTCTTGTGGTATTTCACCTGCTCTATGAGATGCTCGACCGATGCGTGCATCTTATCCAAAAACGGTTTCGGGTATACGCCAATCCAGAAAATGAAGATTAAAATCGGAAGCATGTATGCAAGCTCTCTCCCGTTTAAATCCTTTAAGCGCTTATTTTCATCTTTTGTAATCTCGCCGAACATGACCCTTTGAAACATCCAAAGCATATAGACTGCCGCGAATATTATCCCGCTTGTTGCAAAGACCGCATACCACGGATTGGATTTGAAAGTCCCGACCAATATCAGAAATTCTCCTATAAACCCGTTGAGTCCCGGCAGCCCTATGGATGAAAGCATGACTATCATAAAGATTGTGGCGAATACGGGCATAACCTTGCTTATACCGCCGTAATCGGCAATAAGCCTCGTATGCCTCCTCTCGTAGATTATCCCTACAATCAAGAAGAGCGCCCCTGTGGAAAGCCCGTGATTTACCATCTGAAGGATGCTCCCTTCGATTCCCTGCATATTTAAGGCAAACATACCGAGCATGCAGAATCCGAGATGGCTTACGCTCGAATAGGCAACGAGTTTTTTAATATCGTCCTGAACCATCGAGACGAGGGCGCCGTAGATAATGCCTATTATTGAAAGCCATGATATTAAAGGTATAAAATCCTGTGTAGCCTGCGGAAACAAAGGGAGGCTGAATCTCAGGAAACCGTAAGTCCCCATTTTAAGCAATACCCCCGCCAGTATAACGCTCCCTGCTGTCGGCGCCTCGACATGGGCGTCTGGCAGCCATGTATGAAACGGAAACATCGGAACTTTAATTGCAAAGGCGAAGAAGAACGCCAGAAAGAGCCAGAATTGAATGGTAGGCGAAAGGATAATGCCGTGATATTTTAATATATCGAAAGTATATTCGCCTGTCTGGCTGTGATTTATAAAATAGAGAACGAGTATTCCTATAAGCATCAAAACGCTGCCCGCCATGGTATATATAAAGAACTTGACCGCCGCGTATACCCTTCTATGCCCGCCCCATATGCCTATAATGAGATACATCGGGATGAGCATTACCTCCCAGAATACATAAAAGAGAAAAAAATCGAGAGAGCAAAAAACACCGAGCATCCCTGTTTCGAGAAACAATATGGCAACCATAAACTCCTTTACATATTTCTCGATTGCGGTCCATGCAGCGAGTATGGAGAGCGCGGTAATGAATGTAGTAAGAAGCACGAGGAGCAGGCTTATTCCGTCTATCCCGAAATGATAACTTACGCCAAACTCTTCTATCCACGGGAGAAATTCTACGAACTGCATCTCATAAGTGCTTGAATCGAAGTAAAAGTAGAGAGGAAGCGATAATATAAAGCTCACAAGGGCAGTAAGAAATGCAATTCCCCGTATAAGACTGTGATTCTCTTTACTTATAAAGAGCATCAGCAGTATCCCCACAAGAGGGGTGTATGTGATTAAAGATAATATTGGAATACCGATTTGGTTCATAAATTAAAGGTTAAAAGGTAAAGAGGCAAAGAGGCGAAAAGATAAAATCTTTTAACCTCTTAACCTTTTTGCCTATTAGCCTCATTTCAATAAATAATATCCTATTATTACCAGCCCTCCGAAAAGCATGGAGAATGCGTAGTTTCTCACCAGCCCTGTCTGGTATCTCCTTAGCAATTGGCCGAACTCCTTGAAGAAATCCGCAGTATCGTTTACGATACCATCGATGATTTTAACATCGAATATCTTCCACAGGAAAGAGGCAGATATGTTTTTTATCGGATTTACAAAGGCGGCATCGTAAAGCTCGTCAATATAATATTTGTTGAATATCAATTTATGAATTGCCCGATAACGGCTGGCAAGCCTCTCTGGAATATCGGTCGAGATTATATAGAGATTTCTCGCCAGGAGAATGCCCGATATGGCAATAGCAAGGGAGATGCCCATTAATATCCACTCCAATTCTGCTGTATGATGGGCGGCTCCTGCGTGGCTTTCATGCGAAACAAATACAGGCCCAAGAAATTCGTGCATTATATTCGTCCCCATTACTGCCGGCAGCCCTACAAAACCGCCGATGGCCGCCAGAAATGCCAGCATGACAAGAGGCATTGTCATGACATTCGGAGATTCTTGGATATGATGCTCTACCTCATGGTCAACCCTCGATTTTCCGTGAAAAGTCATAAACACAAGCCTGAACATATAAAATGCCGTAAGGAACGCTGCGACCGCTGCTATCCCCCATAGGGCTTTATGTCCGCCGATAAAAGTTTCATAGAGTATCTCGTCCTTGCTGAAAAATCCTGCAAATGGGAATATCCCTGCAATCGCAAGTGTGGATATTAAAAATGTCCAGTATGTCCTGGGCATGTGTTCTTTTAGTCCGCCCATATACCTCATATCCTGCGGGTCCTTTGCGCCGTGAAGCGCATGGATTACGCTCCCCGAACCAAGGAACAAACATGCCTTAAAAAAGGCATGGGTCATAACATGGAATATAGCTGCCGTAAATGCTCCAACACCGCATGCAAGGAACATATAGCCGAGCTGGCTTACAGTAGAATATGCAAGAACCCTCTTAATATCGTTCTGAAACAGTCCTATGGATGCGGCGAATATAGCGGTAACCGCCCCGATTACCGCAACTACATTCATAGCTATTGGCGCCATGAGGAAAAGGGCGCTGCACCTTGCAACCATATAAACCCCTGCCGTTACCATAGTTGCCGCATGGATTAGGGCGCTGACTGGGGTAGGGCCTTCCATTGCATCCGGCAGCCATGTATATAGCGGTATCTGCGCGGATTTTCCAGTTGCTCCTAAAAATAAAAGGAGTGTAATTGCCGTAACTGCAATTCCTCCCGCCGTTAGCTTTTCATGAGCCTCGGAGAAGACGGTCGTATAATCTATGCTCCCAAAGGTTACGAATATCAGCATTACTCCAAGGGCAAAACCGAAATCCCCTACCCTGTTCATCACAAATGCCTTTTTACCTGCATCGGATGCGGACTGCTTTTCATAGTAATAACCTATGAGCAGATAGGAGCAGAGTCCGACCCCTTCCCACCCTATGAACATGAGAAGAAAGTTGTTTCCAAGAACGAGAATCAGCATGGAGAACATAAACAGGTTGAGATACGAAAAATATCGAGGATACCCGTATTCATGCCCCATATAGCCGATGGAATAGATGTGAATAAGAAAACCAACCCCTGTTACAATCAACATCATTACGCCGGAAAGCGGGTCAACCTGAAGCCCCGCCTCGACGACAAAATCACCCGAGCTTATCCATGTAAAGAGAACCTGCTCGAATATCCTGTGTTCCGGAGCAAGACTTAAAAGATCGAGGAAGGCAAAAACCGCTACGGCAAAGGAAAGCCCTGTGCTGCCGCACGCCCAGAATCCTACCCGGCTCTTGCCGATGCGGTATCCGAAAAGCCCGTTGATTATCGCGCCTATCAACGGCAATAATGGAATAAGGTATATATAGTTAAGCATTTTTAATAAAACTGAAAAAACTTTTTTTGAGCGACTTTTTAAATTTTCTTTTGTTCCACAACAATTTCAAAAAAGATCAAAAGAAAATTTAACGGAAGCGAAAAGAAAGTTTTTTTAGTAAACTTATCCTTTCAGCATATTTATCTCATCAACATCAACAGTCTCTTTGTTTCTGAACATAGCGATGATTATTGCAAGGCCGACCGCCGCCTCTGCAGCAGCAACAGTCATAATCATGAAAGTGAATATATGACCGTCCAGATTATTTAAAAACTTCGAAAACGAGATAAAGGTCAGTCCTACGGCATTCAGCATCAATTCGATGCACATATAGATAATCAGCGCGTTCCTCTGCGTGAACACCCCTACCGCGCCTATTGAAAAGAGCACGGCGCCCAATATTAGATAATGCTCTAATGGAACCATAAAAAAACAAGCAATGGGCAATGAGCAACGAGCAACGAGCAACGAGTTTTTTTCCTCATTGTTCATCACTCATTGCTCATTGCTCGATTTTTGCCTTTGCCAGTATAACTGCCCCGACGATTGCCGCCAACAATAATATCGAGGCTATCTCAAACGGGAACAGGAAATCGGTAAATAATATCGAGCCTACGATTTTTGTCGTGCCGAACCCGGCGATTGTCCCTTCCATTTTTGCGGGAAGTTCTCCGCCCACGATAAGCCTTACTATTTTTATAAAAACATAACCTACAACCAATATCCCTGCAAACTGAAAGAGTATCTTGCCTCTTAGTCTCCCCTCTTTTTCCTCGACATTCAAGAGCATTATAACGAACAAGAACAGCACCATTATCGCCCCGGCATATACAATAACCTGCAGCGCTGCGATTAAATGGGCATCGAGAAGGATATACAGCCCTGCCAGGCAAAACATTGTTACAATCAGGCTGAATGCGGCAGAGACAGGTTTTTTATTCGTAACCATTATCAATGCCGATACAACAGCCCCAACACCGAATATGTAGAATATCAATAATTGCATATAAAGTAATAATCAAAATTACAATAACCAAATCCAAAATCCCAAATAAATTCCAATCATCAATAACCAAAACACCCAAACAGTTGTTCCTTTGGAATTTCGGTTATTGGGATTTGGTAATTATTTGGTTATTGATGCTTGAAATTTGGTAATTGGGTATTTTAGCGTATATCTTCCTCACATATTCTATTCTATTTTTCACTTTTTTTTCTGATACCAGCAGCTTCTCCTTAGGATATATCATCTTATTCCTGTCCCTCTCTGCCAATCCTTCATATTCATCGCTCATTACGATTGCCTCTTTGGGACACACCTCTTCGCAAAACCCGCAGTATACACACCGGGACAAATCCAGTGTATAAGTAACAGGATACCTTTCGATTTCGGATTTCGGATTTCGGATTTCGGATTTGGAATTTAATTCAATATTTCTTACTCTTTCACCGCCAATAATCGAAATCGCAAATGCAGGGCAGATCCTTTCGCAGAGACCGCAGGCTACGCATTTCTCCGTGCCGTCCTCTCTCATTACCAAAACAGGTCTGCCGCGGTAGGCAACAGGGATTGTCAGCCTCTCTTCCGGATAATAAACGGTAAACACCCTCCTCTTCTTGCCCTTTGGAGGGAAGATAAACCCTGCCATATTCTGGACAAAATGCCTTGTCGTAATAATCATCCCCCTGACTATTTCGGGAATATACAATCTCTCCCATAGTGTAAGCTCTATATTTTTTCTTACCTTTTTAGGCTTCAATTTTTCCAGAGGTATTGAACCTATTGTGTAATTCGATTCGTAACCCATGTCATCCTATATGATTTCTGGTGAAAAATAACGGAAGTGGAAAAAATGTTATTTTTCACCGCCAATCAATAATAAAACCAATCCTGTTATAAAAATATTAATCAACGCAAGCGGAAGCATTACCTTCCACCCAAGCCTCATTATCTGGTCGTACCTGAATCTCGGCAGAGTCCATCTGATGGTCATCTGCAGCCATATTAAGAACATTACCTTTCCGAAAAATACGGCAACATTTGTAAGCATTAATAGGATATTCGCGGCATCCGCCCCTGCAAAGCCGAAAAAGGATAAAAGCATCTCGCTGCTCACAAAGGGTATATGCCATGCGCCAAAGAACAGGGTCGTAACGATACCGCTTATAGTAACGATTTCGAGGAATTCGCCCATCCAGAACATTACAAACTTCATGCTGCTGTATTCGGTAAAATACCCAGCCACAATCTCCGACTCTGCCTCCGGTATATCGAAGGGGGGTCTCTTGTTTTCTGCTATGGCACAGGTAAGAAAGAGGATAAACCCGACGGGCTGCAGGAATATGCCCCATCTGAAAAATTCCTCCTGCATTGCGCCTATATCCGTAAGTTTTAGGGAGCCGTAAACCATAATCACACCTATGATGGTAAGACCCATTGCCACCTCGTAGGAGAGCATCTGAGCAGAGGCGCGCACCCCGCCGAGGAAAGACCAGTTATTATTCGACGACCATCCTGCAAGCACTGCCCCGTAAGTCGCAAGTGAGGCAAAGGCAAATATAAAGAGTATTCCTATGTCCAGATCTGCAATGACAAGATTGACTTTATGTCCGAATATCTCATACTGCCCGCCAAAAGGTATAACCGCAAATGTTACTATTGCCGGCGTCAGACTGATGAATGGGGCAAGGGTATGGAAAAATTTATTCGCCCCTGCCGGAATAAAATCCTCCTTCGTTAAAATTTTTATAGTATCCGTCAGAGGATGCAGGAGGCCTATCAGCGTAAACCCGAAGATATTTGCCCTGTTTGCGCCAATCCTGTCCTGCATAACGGCGCTCTGCTTTCTTTCGACCCACCCCAGTATAGGCGCAAAGAAACCCATATTCACCCCGAAGATGAACATTATCTTTGCCATTGTCTCGATTAAATCTGCAAGCATAAAAAAAGTGTAACTATTCAGCAAATAAATTTCCATTAAATTCCCCCTTATAAAAGGGGGACAAAGGGGGTTGTAATACACTGCATTAAAGTTTAAACAACCCCCCAACCCCCTTTATTAAGGGGGAATATTGTAATTTGCTGAATAGTTACAAAAAAGTAATATGTCATTAGTCAGTGGTCATTGGTCATTGGTTAATAATGACTAATGGCTAATGACCACTGACTAAATTACCTGTCGCACTCCCCGCCTATCATGTTTATCATGTCAAAGGTCGGGACAATATCCGCAATTAAACTCCCTTTAATCATCCTCGGCATAGCGGCAGTGAGAGGGAAACAGGGCGGCCTTACCCTGCATTTATAAGGCTTGCCGCTTCCGTCGCTCACCAGATAGAAGCCAAGCTCGCCGTTCGTTCCTTCCACTGCAAGATATACCTCGCCAGGAGGCGGCTTTATCCCCTCTGTTACTGTCTTAAAATGAAATATCAAGGATTCAATCCTGTTATATATATCGTCTTTTGACTGCCACCTGTATTCGGGCATATCTACATTTATCGGACCCGAAGGTATTTCTTTCAAAGACTGCTCTACAATCCTTATGCTCTGGATTATCTCCTCCATTCTCACCAAATACCTGTCGAAATTATCCCCCTTCTCTCCGATCGGAATTTCGAAATCCATCCTGTCATATACAAGATATGGATTAGCCTTTCTCACATCATAGGGGACGCCGCTTGCCCTTAAGCATGGACCGGTAAAACCCCATGCTATAGCTTCATCCGGCGGCATTGTCCCCACATCTCTAACCCTGTCAATAAAAATCCTGTTCTTTGTAAGGAGCTTGTCAACATCGCTCCACAATTCACGGCACCTTTTAAATACCGACGCTGTCCGATCTTTGAAGCCTTCGGGGAGGTCGTTTTTTAAACCCCCGATTCTTACATAATTCGATGTAAGCCTTGCGCCGCATAGGCTTTCGAGCAGGTCCCACACTAACTCTCTTGCCTCGACAAAATACAGGAATGCCGTAAATGCGCCGAGTTCGAGCCCGCTTGCCGCAACATTCGTAATATGGTCCGAAATTCTCGAAAGCTCGCTTGCAATAACCCTTATATATTTGTTTCTTTCCGGAATATCTATTCCTAAAAGTTTTTCGACAGCGAGCGCATAACCTACATTGTTAATCATAGGGGATACATAGTTCAACCTATCGGTATAGGGGAACACCTGGTCCCATGTGCTGTTCTCGCACATCTTTTCAAACCCCCTGTGGAGATACCCGATATCGACTTCGAGGTCTATAATGGTCTCTCCATCGAGGGTTACGAGAAATTTAACGGTTCCATGGGTCACAGGGTGCGATGGCCCCATGTTTAACACCATGTATTCCGTGGGTAAAGTTTTTTCCAAATCGGACATAATATAAAGTATCAAAGTGTCAAAGAGTCATAGTGTCAAAGTTTAGATAGTTCACACTGAAAAATGACCTTTTTTTCACTTCCGTTATTTTTTCTTTTGCTTTATTTTAACCCCCCTTCCTCCCCCCTTTTAAAAAGGGGGGATTGAGGGGGGTTGGAACAAAAGAAAAACTAAAAAGTCGTTCAA
>CAYMMR010000005.1:0-27341 GCA_964391545.1 uncultured Nitrospinota bacterium
AAACCACTCAGCTACTCAACCACTCAACTCCTTTTCGCTATTAGTGTAATTTGTCAATTCGTGCAATTCGTGTTCAAGCCTTTCTTCATTCCTCATTTATCATCTTTTCTAAAGCCGATATATTTTTTATCCATATCTTTCCTCTCCTCGAGGCGATGATACCGTCCTTTTTAAATTTGCTTAAAGTCCTTATCGAAGTTTCGACTGTAGTCCCGACCATGTCAGCCAATTCCTGTCTTGTTATGGAGATGGGCGATTTGCCGTTGTCTGCCTGCTCTTTAAATAATTTAAGAAGCACCCTGGCAATCCGTATCTCTATTTTTTCGACTGCCATAGTCTGCATAATTTCATGAGCCGATATAAGCCTCCTGCCCATTGTCTTTGCGATCGAGACGGAAAAACCAGAGAATTTTTTTTCCAAATCGAGGAAGTGGCTCTTTGAGAGTTTAAGTATCGAGGACGGCTCGCTTGCAACTGCAGATGCCGGAAATGACGTCCCTGAAAGAAGCGGCACTGCCCCGAAAATCTCGCCTGCAGGGATAATATCTATAATCGTGTCTTTGCCGGATGACGAATGCTTTATTATCTTTACCCTTCCTCGATAAACGATATAAAGGTAGCGGCACTGCTCCCCTTCATAAAAAATATATTCGTCTTTGTCATAATTTTCTTCTACGAATAATTTTAAGAGCTTATCGAGTTCATTTTGCGGAAGGGTCTCGAATATAGACAGGTTTTTTATAAATAATTTTTTATCCATTTTTTGCTGTTTTTAGTTATTGAAAATATACCACAATACTCTTTTATTTTAAATAATAATCTGTTATTTTAAGATAATGGTAAAAAAGATAATATTTATCACAGGGGGGGCAAGGAGCGGAAAAAGCGAGTTTGCCTTGAAGACTGCCGAAAATATGGGTCATAAGAAGGCTTATATAGCTACGGCAGAATCTCTCGATGATGAAATGAAAAATCGGATAGAGATGCACAGGAAGCAAAGGGGTAATGACTGGCATACCATCGAGGAGCCGAGAAAACTGACTAATGTGTTTGAGTCTTTGCAGTCAAAATATGATATTGTCCTTGTTGACTGCCTTACCCTGTGGATTTCAAATCTTATGGGGGATGGATTGGCGGATGAAACAATTTTAAAAAATGCTGACACGATTTCAAAGTCAGTTGATAATGGTAAATGCAGTATTATATTTGTTTCAAATGAAGTCGGGATGGGGATTGTTCCCGAAAATCCTTTGGCGAGGAGATTTAGAGATGCAGCAGGAAAAATTAATCAAATAATCGCCTCCATATCCGACGAGGTCTACTATATGGTTGCAGGGATACCGGTGAAGATAAAAGGGGCAAGAAGGGGCAAGGGGCAAGGGACAAGGGAATGATGATTTTAAACAGCTTTCTTCTATCTCTCCAATTTCTCACTATAATTAATATTAGAAGGGATTTCGGATATATTGAAGAAAACAGATTTGGAAGGGCAGCGGTATTTTTCCCTATCGTTGGCTTATTGATAGGAGGCGGACTCGTAATTACATCAAAGCTTACTTCTCTGTTTTTACCAATATCGATATCCGATGCAATTGTAATAACGATCTTAATTATTATAACAGGAGGACTCCACATAGACGGCTTTGCCGATACTATCGATGGTTTTGCAGGGGGTAAAGACAAAAATGATATATTGAGAATTATGAAGGACAGCGGGATAGGGGCGTTCGGAACAGCAGGACTTATAATGCTTCTCTTAATGAAATACCTCTCGATTCAAAGTCTTCATCTGGATATGAAATACTGGCTATTGGCAGCGATGCCTGTCGTAAGCAGGTGGGCGGTTCTTCCGATGGGGCTCCTTTTTAGATATGCAAGATTGGAAGGTGGGACAGGCAAGGCATTCGCAGAAGCCATTAAATTAAAAGAATTTGTCCTCGGCTCTATTTTATGTCTATTTATAGTTGTATTATTATTAGGAGTCATGGGATTATCACTACTCGCCGGAATTTTCATTGTTACTCTGATAATCGGCTGGTATTCAAATAAGAGGGTAGGCGGTATTACAGGGGATGTATTCGGCGCCGCAATAGAGGTTAATGAGCTAACAGCGCTTGTCCTATCACTGGTGCTATTTTAATGTAGATGAAATTATAAACCCCGATAATTTAACGCAAAGTCGCAAAGAGGAGAAAAAAGACGCAAAGAAAATATTATAAAAAGATAAATACTCTTTGCCTCTTTCTTTTAAACTTTGCGTCTTTGCGTTAAAAATTAAATTCTTATTCATGGAAAATAATCGAACTAAGATATTTCTAATCCGTCATGGAGAGGTGGCGAATGCTGCCGATAGGTGTTACAACGGCCATAATGATGTTGACCTGTCTGCTGACGGCTTGAAACAGATGGAGAAGATTGCCGACAGGCTAAAGGGTGAGCCGCTAAAAGCTGTCTATTCGAGCGATTTGCAGAGGGCGGCTAAAGGGGCAAGACTGATTTCCGAAAGGCATTCCGTCGAGCCTGTAAGCATAAAAGAGTTAAGAGAGTTGAGTTATGGGATATGGGAGGGGAAAAGGGTAGAAGATATAAAGAATCTATATCCAGAAGAATTCAGGGCTCGTTATGACGATATACTGAATTATAGAATTCAGAACGGAGAAACATTATTAGAGATGAGGGAGAGGGTTTTGCCTGCTGTAAAGGGCATTATTAATAAGCATACAGGAGACAGCATAGCTATAGTAGCTCATGCAGGCGTTATTAAAATTTTACTCTTATGGTCGCTGAATATGGATTTAAGAGATTTCTACCGTATCCAGCAGGATTATGCAGCATTGAATATAATAAGCTTCTATGACAACGGGAGCGCTGTAGTGGAATTAATGAACGGGTGAGGAGTATACCGCAAGACCACTTTTTCTCGCTTCCGTTATTTTTCTTTTGCCCTATTTTACCCCCCCTTCCTCCCCCCTTTTAAAAAGGGGGGATTGAGGGGGGTTGGAACGAAAGAAAAATAAAAAGTCGTTCGAAAAAGCAGTCTTGCGGTATAAATTTGATGGATAAAAGATTAAGGAAAGGTATTATTCAGATTTATACGGGGGATGGGAAGGGGAAGACTACTGCTGCGCTTGGACTGGCTTTAAGGGCTGCAGGCCAGGGGCTTAAGGTTTATATGATTCAATTCCTGAAGTCCCCTAAGCATTCTTCCGGTGAGTTCAAGCTGAAAGACGCTATTGGTAAAAATTTTAGCTTAAACAGGCTTAACGCCCCCTGGTGGTCTTTAAAATCATTTAAAAATGACGGGCATGTAAAAAGGATGCAAAAAGTATTGAAAGAAGAAATGACAAGATTAAGGGATATTATATCGTCAGGGGAATATGATTTAATTATTCTCGATGAGATTAATGTATGTCTTTTTTACGGCCTTGCAGATTTGGAGGAGTTTATTGGCATCGTAAAAGATAAACCGAAAGATGTGGAACTTGTTTTAACCGGCAGATATGCCCCCGAAGAGTTGAAGGAAGCGGCAGACCTTGTTACTGAAATGAGGATGATAAAACACCCCTTCTCTCAGGGGTTAAAGGCGAGAAGGGGAATTGAGTATTAAAAATCATTATTCCATCTTCTGAAATTTGTCCTTTCCTACGCCGCAATCAGGACATACCCAGTCATCCGGCAAGGCTTCAAAGGATGTTCCCTCTAAAATATCGTTATCCGGATCGCCTTCTGCAGGGTTATAGATATAACCGCAAATCATACATTCCCACTTTTCCATTACAGAAACCTCCTTGTAACCCCTCTTTCATCCCCCCCTATATAAGGGGGGAAAGAGGGGGGTTATTTTTTAAGCTCTTCTTCCAACTGATTTTGAAAATCGTTTAGAATTCTTTCAAGATGATCTCTATGCATCAATTCCTGTTTTGCAAGGAACATAAACATCTCTTTCGAGGAGGAGTCTTCGGATTTTTCCGCCAGATTAAGATAGAACTCATACGCCTCCAGTTCTCTTGGAATTGCTATAATGACAGCTTCGATTTTCTTCTTAAGAGCCCTTACCTTTTCCCTTGGCATAACTTAACACCGGTTACACAGATTATGAAAAAGATTACAGCGATTAAAATCTGTGTAATCAATCTTTAATCTGTGTAATCAAGTTTTAAATAAACTTCCCTCCAAGATACCCCAGCCATGTTGCAATAGCTGTGAGAGAATATACAAGACTTACATATAACCATTTGTTAAATCCGGGTGTATACATAATTTCTGCATTGGTGAAACGCCATATTACCACAATGCAGGCAAGAATGAGAAATATAATGCCGAATACTACCTTGTTATTAAAAATGAATGTTCTCCTCCCCTGAAATCTTGTCCTCCAATCGTAAAAACCCGAGCCATAAGCCGCCGGTATTGCAGCCAGACCGAATACCATCGAGTAAAAACAAGCAGTTTCGAAAGAAGGATTATTTGTGATTAAATATAATGTTATGAGGGCGGCAGATGCCGGAAAAAGGGCATTTGTAAAATGCGTAGCTATATGATGAATATGAATAATAAGTTTTTTAAGAGGCATCATAGGTTAATACACTACCAGATTTTTTTTTAAATTCAATAAAAAAGTGCTAAAAAATCTTGATAAGAGGGAGTTGCGAAATAACCAATTTAGACAACCCCCTAACCCCCTTTATTAAGGGGGAATTACCATCTCTTTTTCATTATTCCCCCTTATCAAAGGGGGATTCAAGGGGGTTGTTATAAAAAAAACTTGTTACCACTGGGGTAAAAATTTCAGAGTATACCTGAAAACCCTTTATTTATAGGTGTTTTCAATTTCGCAACTCCCTCAATAATCTCCTCTGGAGAGAACAGAAAATAGGGATAATCCCTCCTCCGAATTGCCTCTATCTCCTCTTGCTGCTTCGTTAGCGCCTCTATTTTTTCCTCGATTTCTTTCTCGGCAGGCTCGATTTTTCGATATAGCATATAGTTAATCCCTTTTAATTGTATTGAAATATCCCTCTTATTGACATTTTCTTTTTCGATTATGGATAGGAGGGATTTTTTTTCATCGAGAATATTGTCTGCCCCTTGCTTATCTTCAATATATCTTTCAGGATTATATCTCATATCCCTCGCCTTTCTCTCTAATTTTTTGATTTTTTCCAATAGTTCTTCTTGCCCCTCGCCCCCCCTGCTTACTATTTGCAGGGGCAGGCTTGCCCCTTGCCCCTTTATTAAGGATGGATAGAGGGTAAGGGATGCTGTAATAAAGTCAGGAGGCTCGACTTTATAAAAATCCTTTATTATCCCATCCGTTATCCTGTCGTATTTAGCGCCGCCGACGCCGTGTATAAATACATCCGATACGAACATCCTGTTGAAAAGGGTGAGGGTTATAGCCCTCGGTCTTATCTTTATTTTATTTTTTTTGATAATCTCGATTGCTTTTTCGGTTTCGCCTCTCTTAAAATTTATTTCAATTCCATTTTCAAAGGATATGTTAAGCTCGTCTCCATTATATTCTGCAAATACCCTTCCCCTCGCAGGCGGAAAACAGAAATGCCAGAATGGCAGCTCAAATCTTTTATTATCTACACTTAAATCAGGAAATGGGTTTGCAGGGTATCTTAATTTATGCGCCTTTCTATATTCTTTTAAACGGTAATTATATATTCCGGCAAAACCTTCTGCTTCTTTTACTATAGACATAAAAAACATAATAAATTCCTCCGTATCGCATATACTTGATAGCGGAATTTCTAAATATTGCGAGCCTATCTCCTCTTCATATTTTCTCCTTATGAATGTCATAAAATCCGATACCCCCCCCTCACCCCCCTTTAATAAAGGGGGGAAGGGGGAGTTATCTAAATTTTCCATAAATTTTGAAAAGTTTTCATGAAGATTTTTAAGACGATGGTTGGATAAGTCTTCGTCAATTCTCTTAATAAATGACCTAAAGGCTTCCCAAGAAGGCGCTGGCGACGATTCGTATGGGATGGGGGATGAATTTAATAAAAATGGCTCTTTTTTAATTTCGATGCCATTGCTGTATGAAGGGATATTAACATCCAATTCTTTGAGATTATCGGTGTCAACAATAAGATTTATGGCAGCGCTGTTTTCAGAGAGGGCAATTCTATTTAAAAGTAGATTCTTAATTAGTATTCCGGGATGATAAAAGGTTGGCTGATGCCCTGTTAGAATAATAGTATCTGCCAACCCCCCCCTTCCCCCCTTTATTAAGGGGGGGGGTATTTTTATAGCCAATGCAGATGTGTATTGCTGTGATAATCTTAGAACCTTCTCTCTAATCCTTTTTATGAAAACATTGATATGGATTCCATCAATATAAAAATTATAGGTTCTAATTTTATTTTTATTCGCTCTTATTAATCGAGGAATTAATTCCGGCGAAGGTATACATAGAAGCTCACCGTTTTTTTCAGGAATCTCTACCTTATCGTAAGGCATATCTCAAGTAATTATCCCTCTTATACTCTCAACCCCTATCTCCTCTTTGCAAAGAAACGGCTCGCCATATTCCCTGCCTATAAGCATGCCCCAATGTATTCCCATATCCTTTAGCCTTTGTTTAACCTTATCCTCCCTCCTCTGCTCATGGAATTGGGATTTGTAACTCAAAACAACATCTACCTTTTGAGCAATATAAGGGCTTATGTCTATTATAAAAGATGGATTTATATTTATCTTAAGGTGGGTGCAAAAATAATAAAATACTTTCTGTGGATAAAATGGCTCACCCTTCATTTCCGTTCTTGTAAGCTTTGCAGTAAAACGGGCAGCATCGCTCAAAATCGAAGCCTCTACATGGTCGGGATGGGCATCAATCCAGTATGGCGCAAAGAGTATTTTTGGCTTAAAATTTCTTATAACCTCGGCTATCTTAATTCTGCCTTCGGGTGTGTCTTTTAGGTATCTATTCGGAAGGTCAAGGGTTATCCTTTCATCCACTGACAGCAATTCCTTTGCCTTAATACTCTCTTCTATTCTTTTTTCATGACTACCTACCGGTGTCGGCTCTCCGTCGGTAATATCGAGGATCCCTACACGATAGCCGTCCGATTTAAAATTTAATATTGCGCCGCCCATTCCTATCTCAACATCATCGGGATGCGCGCCTATACAAAGAATGTCTAACATAAGATAGTGTCAGAGTGTCAGAGTGTTTTTGATTCTTTGACACTTTGATACTCTGTTTCAATAATCTTCTTATAATAAGCCAGTCTCTTTTCAGGGTCATCCATCTCCTTGCCAAAACTCCTGTCCATGTTCTTGTATATCCTCTCTATAGGATATTCTTTAATATTAAGTTTATTATGCCATGCCTGAATCCAGAACTGGAGGGGCATACCATATCCCCATTCGGTAAGCCTTAATTTTTTCAAAGAATCTACCCTGTATGCCTTGAATCCGCAGAAAGAATCTGTCAGATTATAACCTGTAACACGATTTATAATCTTCGTTATTTGCTCATTTATATATTTCCTGTCCTGCGGAGGGGAACTGTTAGATGGAAAATCTTTTAGATAACGGCTGCCAGATATAATATCAAAATAATTTATCTCCTTCAAAAATTCAGGGATAAGGTGAGGCTCATGCTGCTCATCACAATCCATAGTCAGTGCGTATTTATAGCCATTTGATATGGCAAAATCAAACCCGTCAATAAGGGATTTCCCGTAGCCCCGATTCTCGGCGCGGGTGATTATTTTTAACTCCCCCCAACCCCCTCTTATATTAAGAGGGGGAGTTATTGAATTAATTATTTCAAGGGAGTTATCGGTCGAGCCGTCGTTTATAACCAGTATATCGGAATCGGTATTTTCCTTTACCTTTTTTAAAACCTTTTCTATATATCGTTCTTCATTGTATACAGGAATTATAACAAGATGATCCACAAAACTAAGAACAAAAATATGATTTTATAATTTCCTTAAAAATTCAAAAATTCTTTCTTTTCTTTAGTCAGGACTTTGTTTAAATCCAAAATAATTATAAGATTATCTTCCAGTTTTCCCACCCCTTTAATATATTCCGTTTCGATGCTTGTAGCCGTTGCAGGAGGGGGTTCTATAAGCCTCTCTGGAATGCGGATTACTTCGGCGACCGCATCTACGATAAAACCTATCACGCCCACCTCTATTCTCACTATGATTATCCTCGTCTCTTTTGTAGGCTCTATTTCCTTTATTCCAAACCTCTCTCTCAGCGATATAATAGGAACCACCTTTCCCCTTAAATTAACGACTCCCTTTACAAATTCCGGTGTTCGTGGAACCATAGTAATCTCGTGCATCCTGATAATCTCCTGAACCTGTATTATATCTATTCCATAAAATTCTTTATTAAGCTTGAATCCAACCATCTGAATAGTCTTTTCTATCCCTTTATCATCTTCCTTTTCTTCCTTTGGCATGACCGGCTTGGGGATATGAACGGCCATGCCTTGCCCCTTGCTCTCTTCGGTTATAGATTTCTGCATCGCAATAGCGGCTTCTGCAGCGGCTTGTTCAACGGCAGGTTTTACCTCTGCAGGAGACCCGATCGGCTCGGCGGCTTTAATCGCTTCTGCCGGCTCATGCGCAGGCTTTGCAATCTCGGCATGTAAAACCTGCGGTTCCTTTTGTGCAGCCGCTTCTTCCACCCCTTTTACTTCCTCTCTCTCCACAGATTTTCTCTTTCTTTTAGGCACACCCCATATACTGTCCAATTCTTCTTCCAGAGGATTCCTTCCAAGAACATCCTCGACTTTAGATAAGTCTATCTTCTCCAATCTTCATCACCTCCATTGCAAGCCCCTCCATCATCACGGCTCCCTGCGATTGCGGGGCAAATTCAAAAATAGTCTTCCCAAAGCTCTGAGCCTGATCTATCTTTACATCGAATTTAATGATGGTATTGGACACCTTATTGCCAAAATATCTTCTCAGCTTCTCCATGATAATATTAGCCATATTTGTGTTTCTGTAAAAGGTAGGCACTACCATAGCAATATCCAGATCGTTTTTATTGAAATTTCTCCTTACGGTCTTCACTGTATCAACTATCTCGGCGCAGCCATCGAGGGCAAGATAGGTCAGCGATACGGGTATGACAACCTCATTCACTGCGAGGAGTATATTTACAGTAAGCAGTCCCAGAGAAGGCGGACAATCGATTAGGACATAATCGTATTCATTCAATTCTGCCAATTTCTTTGTCAATTTCAGGTGCCTGTCCTCATGGTCCGCTACATTTATGACAAAATCCGTGAGCAGTTTATTTGACGGAACTATATCTAAATTTTTTAAGGCAGTTTTTCTAATCGTCTCCCTTAATCTTACATCTTCATTCACCAGAACATCGAATATCGTATTATCTATCCTCCTTACATCTACACCAAGCGATTTTCCTATATGACCCTGCGGGTCCATGTCGAGGATCAAAACCTTTTTATCCTGCATGGCCATATATGCGCCGATATTTATGGTAAGAGTAGTCTTTCCGCTCCCCCCTTTTTCGTTTACAAATGAAATTTTTCTCATTAACTTCCATGTTTGACAATACAGCTTTAACTTTTTTTGAACGACTTTTTAAATTTTCTTTTGTCCATTAAATAATTTTAAAAAAGAGTAAAAGAAAATTTAACGGAAGTGAAAAAAAGGTTAAAGCCGTATGCTTGCCTTTATGCCTTTGACAGCATTTTTCTCTCTTCACTCGAAAATATTTTATTCAAATCGAGCAGAATAAGAAGTCTGTCATCCAATTTACCGACCCCTTTTATATATTCTGCTTCTATGCCCGCTACGATAGGAGGAGGAGGCTCGATGGTATCTGCAGGAAGCCTTAAAACCTCCGACACCGAATCTACGATAAGTCCCACTACCTTGCCATCCATATCTACCACAATAATCCTTGTCTCTTTGGTTGTTTTGCGCTCTTCCAGATTAAATCTCTTTCGCAAATCGACTATCGGTATAACCTTGCCTCTCAGGTTTATTACCCCTTCTACAAAGGGCGGCGACTTTGGAACCTTTGTAATCTCCGCCATTCTGTTTATTTCCTGGACCTTTAAGATATCTACTGCAAATTCTTCGTTTCCGATATTAAAACTTACCAGCTGAAGCAAATCCCTTGAACCGCCCTTTTCTTTATCTGCCATAAAAATACCCTCCTTTACACCATATTAATTATCTCTCCTGCTATCTGGGGAAGCGGGGTTATTTTATCTGCGAGATTATTTTCGACTATTGCCCTCGGCATGCCGTATACGACGCAGGACGATTCATCCTCGGCAATAGTTCTGCCATTGGCAGCCTTTATCGCCCTTATGCCCTCGAGCCCGTCATGCCCCATCCCTGTAAGTATCACTCCGATGCAGCTGCCCGGAAAAACCCTTGCTACAGAGAGCATCATCTGGTCAACAGAAGGACGATGAAGGGAATCGGACGGCTCAGGGGAAAATTCCACTCCCACCTCTGTAGCCTTTTTCCTTATTATTCGCATGTGCTTTCCTCCTGGCGCTATAAGAAATAAACCCGGTTTTATTATATCGCTTGCCTCAGCCTCTTTTATCTCGACCCTGCTCAACTGGTTCAATCTCTGGGCAAAGGGACCTATAAATGCCGGGGGCATGTGCTGAACGATAACCCCTCCTACCGGAAAATCCGACGGCAGATGAGGGAGAACCTCTTGAAGCGCCTTCGGACCGCCGGTGGATGTCCCTATGGCAACTATACTTGCCTTTCTCGACAATTGCGCCCCAAAAGATTTTGGAATAGAGACAGGAGTAACTATCTTTTTAGAAATATCCGAAGGTGGTTTAATCTGCTTAATCGCGGTTTTTTTCCTCGCTACGGTCTTTATCCTTTCAATCAGAACATCTTTTACCTTTACTATATTTAATGATAAATCTTGAAGATTTTTTGGAATAAAGTCTACGGCGCCCAAATCCAGAGCATCGAGTGTCGCCTTTGCCCCTTCTTCGGTAAGAGAGCTTACCATAAGGACGGGGAGAGGCATCTTTTCCATTATGATTTTCAATGCCTCGAGCCCGTTCATCCTCGGCATTTCTATGTCCAGGGTAACAATATCCGGTTTTAACTGAGCCACCTTTTCGATACCTTCAACACCGTCCCTGGCAGTTCCAATAACCTGAATCTCGGGGTCGGATTGAATCATCGTTGATAGAGCCCTTCTCATGAAGGCAGAATCGTCAATTATAAGAACTTTAATCGGTTGTGCCATATTAGATTTTGGTAGCCGCAACCTTTATGGTTGCGTCAACGCAGGCTAAAGCCTGCGGCTACCAGTGTGGTCGGTGCTAATTATCTCGAATAACTGCGCCAGGTCAACAATAAGAGTAACCCGTCCGTCGCCAAGTATCGTCGCTCCTGCAATGCCTTTTGTAGAGATATATTCTCCGAGGGATTTAATAACTACCTCCTCCTGACCATAAAGTTTTTCCACTATTATACCTACCCTCTTTTCTGCAATACCTATAACAACGACATAAAGCCATTCGTTCTTCGAATCGGAGGACAACCCCCTCTCCCCCTTTGATAAGGGGGATGATAGATGAAAGACATTATTGAGCCTCACAAGCGGAAGCACGGAATCTCTAAGTTTTATAACCTCGCGCCGGTCAACGCTTTGAATATCTTTATTCGATATTCTCACTGTTTCTACAACCGATGCCAGAGGCAGGGCAAATATCTCTCTGCCTGTGCCGACCATCAGCGACTGAATTATGGCAACAGTCAACGGAAGCTTTACAAGAATGGTGCTCCCTTTTCCATATTCCGTATCGACGTCAATGAGGCCGTTGAGCCTTGTTATATTCGTCTTGACCACATCCATTCCGACGCCTCTTCCCGATACATCCGTTATTTTCTTTGCTGTGCTGAATCCCGGAGCAAATATGAAATTTATTGCATCTTTTTTGCCCAGCCTCGATGCCTCCTCAGTGGTTATCATCCCCTTTTCAACAGCCTTCTCTTTTATCCTTTCCGTATCCATCCCCTTGCCGTCGTCCCTGATCTCTATTACAATATTGTTTCCCTCATAATAGGCAGAGAGTTTTACCTGGCCAATCCTGTTCTTTCCGGCAGCCATTCTTTCCTCCGGCATCTCTACGCCGTGGTCTATCGCATTTCTTATCAGGTGAACCAGCGGGTCGCCTATTTCTTCGATAACCGATTTATCGAGTTCCGTATCTTCGCCGCTTATCTCCAGATTTATCTCCTTGCCCATATCTCTCGCCATATCCCTTACCATTCGAGGAAACTTTGTAAATACCTTTCTTATGGGCTGCATTCGGGTCTTTAATACCGCCAATTGAAGGTCGGTAGTAACAAGATTTATATGGGACGCATTCTCGTTTAAAATTCCGATAGTTTCGTTGTCTTCATATAATTCCTCTAATTTAGAGGCAAGCTGGAGGAGCCTGTTTCTTCCAAGAACGAGCTCGCCGACCAGATTCATGACATTATCCAATCTGTTAATATCAACACGGATGGTATGCTCGGCAGGCTGGGAGGGAGCGCCTTGTTTAGACAGGGCCTTTTGAACCTGTTCTTCAGTTACTATCTTTTTCTCTACTAATATCTCGCCTAATTTAGGGGGGACCTGCGACTCCAGCACCTCATCGAGCTGTTCTTTTGTTACAACCTTCTCTTCTATTAATATCTCGCCTAATTTTTTAGGCTTGACATCTTCTTGCGGCTTAGTCCCGCTTACTGCAGGCTTGGATTCTGCCTTACCAGCGCCGATATCTGCCCCCTTCATTCCAAGAATAGCAGTCAGCTCATGTAAAATACCCGATATGTCAATTTCTTTAATGTCATTATTTCTTATATCGCTTAAAAGGGTTTTTATGATATCGACGGATTTTAAAATGGCATCGTTTATCTTTGGAGTTACCTTCATTTCTCCTTGTCGGAGTTTGTTTAGAACATTCTCTGTCTGATGAACAAGCTCTACCATCTGGGTAAAGCCGAGAAACCCTGCGGCGCCCTTTATTGTATGGACAGAGCGGAAAATCTTATTGAGAAGGTTAAGGTCATCCGGCGTCCTCTCCATCTCTATAAGGTCGCGGTCCAGTCCTAAAAGGAGTTCATCGGTTTCCAGTATAAAATCATTAACTATCTCTCTCATCTCGTCAAGATGAGTACCGGCTGGCATTTTTATACCTCCTATGTCGAGTGTTAAGTTGAGTAGTTAATTAGTTGAATAGTTGAGTAGTTTTAAACCACTTAACCACTTAACTACTTAACATTATTTCTCAAAACTCGCCTCCACCAGAAAAGGATCGTTATCGACCTTAAACGGAATTGCAATCGTAGGCTCCTTTACCATGCTCGATATTTCATGTCCCTTGCCTACGATAACCGTAGGGATTCCTGCCTCGAACACATGCCCTTTCTCGGCAAGCTCTCTCCTTGCATCACCGGCAATCATATTTGTCATCTCGCCTATAGCATCTCTAATTTCATCATTCATTTCCGTATACTGCTGTCCGAGCATGGATGAGACAATTTTTATCGCTGCTTCTTTTGATAAACTAAAAACAACCGCACCTTTTTTTTCTCCTGTAAGCCCGATAATCCCCGAAATATCACCCCTCGACAGCCTGTCCTGTTTTAAGAAAGGCTTACCCGGAACAGCCTTCACAAAAGCCATCATCTCCAAAACCCGCATAGCAGCATTTAGGAATGAATTAATATATTCAACATTCATAACTCCCCCTTTTTAAGACAGGGACTAGGGGCTGGAGACTATGGATTAGTAAAAAAACTATTCCTTAGCCCCCAGTCCCTAGCCCCCAGCCTCTGATTTAGTTATTTCCCAAATATCTTCTTCAGTTTTTCTTCCAGTGTCGCAGCGGTAAACGGTTTTACCACATAATCATTCACCCCTGCCTGCGCTGCCGCTACAATATTATCCTTTAACGCCTCTGCAGTTACCATTAAAAACGGAAGGGTTTTTAAATTCTCATCCGCTCTTACCGCCTTAAGCAAATCGAGTCCGGTCATCTTAGGCATATTCCAATCGCAAACTACAATATCATATTTATTCTGCTTCAGCTTTGGAAGCGCAGTGCTTCCATCATCAGCCTCATCCACATTTTTTATGCCCAATTGTCCAAGGATATTTCTGACAATCTTCCTCATAGTAGCAAAATCATCCACTACCAATACCTTCATGTTTACATCTAAATCCGCCATAACTCCCTCCATATAAGACAACCGATAAGTCATAACTTATAACTTATAACTTATAATTCTTACCTAAATTGAGCGATTCTTCGTTGTCATTGCGAGGCGAAGCCGAAGCAATCTCAATCGATGATAGGAGATTGCTTCGCACCCTTTGGGTTCTCGCAATGACAGGTCAGACAAGCACTTAACCCAAGAATCGCTCAATTTAGGTAAGAATTGTTATCGGTTATCAGTTGTTTATTTATCGAGAAACTTCTTCACCTCCTTTACCAAAATATCCTGAGATACCGGTTTTGTAAGATACGAAGATGCGCCCTTTTCAAAACCTTTCTGCTTATCGCTGTCTTCGCTTTCCGTAGTCAGCATGATAACTGGAATATTTTTATAATTATCGTCCTTTCTTATCGAATCTATAAGCTCGAGACCGTCCATCTGTGGCATATTCAAATCGGTTATTATAATATCGATATTAGAAAATGACAATTTTTCAAGGGCGTCAATCCCATTTTCTGCCGCTATTATATTAAACCCTTCCCCCTTCAGCAGATAAGTCAGCATCTTTCTTGTCGTAAAACTGTCATCTACTATCATTATATTCTTTGGCATAAAAACCCCCAACTCCCCCTTCCCCCTCTTTATTAAAGAGGGGGAGAAAGGGGGAGTTATTTCATCTTTCTTCTCATCTCAAACTCTGCCATTAGCTTCTCATCTCCTTTTCGTCTTGGAGTAATATCCAATTCGAGCATCTTTTCTATCTCGAGCTGCATTTTTCTTCTATCGCTCTTCTCCTTTTTGTATATAATATAAAGAATAATTAAGAAAATTATTGCTGCTGCATAATAAATAGTATTGTCCGTATCTGCATCGAAAAAATCCATACCCACCTCCGATTAGTGGTTAGTGAACAGTAAAAAGAATTCTGACCACTATCCGCTAATCACTCTTTTTTATACACAGGCATCCTGTTAATATTAATCAGCTTAAAAGCCCTCGATATGTTATGCAAAGACTCGGAATGTCCTATTATCAGGTAACCGCCTATATTCAGACTATCGTATAGATTCGATATTACCTGTCTTTTTGCCTTTTCATCAAAATATATAAGGACATTCCTGCAAAATATAACATCAAAACTCTTCATCATCTTCATCTTGCCCTGATCGTAGAGATTTATATTATTAAACTTGACCATACTTTTTACTTCCGGTTTAACGGTGTAACTATCCGAATTGCCAACAAAATACTTATCAAGATATTGTTTGGATGTATTCCTAATCGAATTGCTTCCATAAGCGCCTTTACGGGCGGAAGTTAAAACCACCTCGCTTATATCGCTGGCTATGATTTCAACCGACATACCCGATAGGAGAGACTTATTTTCAAGGAGAATTATCGATATAGTATACGGCTCTTCTCCGGTAGAGCATGCTGCGCTCCATATCCGTATCTTGTTGTTTGAAGACTTTCTATGCGCCTCTACTACAATAGGCATAACTCCTTTTTCGAATGCCTCTAATTGCGGCGGATTTCTAAAGAAACTCGTTTCGTTCGTCGTAATCGAATCGAAAAGGGAACTGAACTCATGATGCCTTCTCGGGTCGTATTTTAAAAAATAGTAATACTCCTCGAAGGTCTTGAAATTCTTTTCTTCCAATCTCCTGACCAAACGATTTTCTAAGAGATATTTTTTAGCGTCTGCAAAGTATATCCCGCTCTTCTCGTATATCAGATCCCTCATCTGATGAAAGGTATCTATAGAGAGCTTCCCATTTTCGCTGCCCTGAAGAGATTCTTTAGGTGTTTCCAATAACATAATTAAAAAGGGTTGAGGTTTTAGTCTTAACCTTTGTTTCCTTCTATCTGTTCTATTGCCGCGGATGCGGCATCGCTTACATCGGCATTGCAATTTCCTATCAAAGACTTCAAAGAATTTAATGCCTTCCTGTCTCCTATTTCTCCGAGAGCCTTGGCAGCGGCAATTTTCACAGGGTCGTCGGTGTCATTCAATTTCTTTATCAGCGGAGCCACGGCATCTTTTTGTCTTAAATTTCCAAGAGACTCGGCAGCCTGAAATCGGACCCAAACATCATTATCGTCGAGCGAATAGATAAGAGATTTGCTAACCCTGTCATCCGACGGCGGATATAAATCTTCTCCTTTCGCCGCAATTCCAGCCAGTGACTGTACTACGGCAAGTCTTACCTGCTCATTCTCATCCGATACAACGGCAATAAGATTGTCTATCACACGGTCGTCGTTAAAATGCGACAGCGCATTTACTGCGCTCTTTCTGACCCTCCAGTTCGAATCGTTTAGAGCCTTTATTATAAAATCTATTCCCCCGGTATTCCTCGTAATACCCAACCCCTCTACTGCAAGCTCTCGAATCTCCGGAACAGGAGAGAGCAGAAAACGATTGAAATTCTCTATCACATCCTCTGTTCCTATATTTGCAAGGGCCCTCATTGCCGTTTCTCTGACATCATTGTAGTAATCTCCCTCGAACAGAGAAATCAAAATAGGTATGCCCCCCTTCTCTCTCAGCCTGCCAAGTCCTTCTGCTGCGCCTCTCCTGACATGACCGTTAGAATCATGAAGCGCCTTAGCAAGAACTTCAATTGCCTCCTTTGACCCTATCTTACCGACGGCAGATACAATCGTCTGCCTCTCCTCTTCGTCTGCATTTGAAAATAATGATTGCAATTCATATATAACAGAGGGGTCTCCTATATCCCCAAAGGCATTTATTATAAGGAGCCTTCCCTTTTTATCGAGGGACTTAAAAATCTTGAGCATCAAAGATATATCCCCTATGGCTGTCAGCGACTTAGTGATAAGCTCTAACCGGTCGGGAAAATCCCAGCTTACCCTTTTAGAAAGATCGAGGAGAGGCTCGATTCCCCTATTATCCCTCAATCTTGCCAGCCACCTGACCGAGCAATCCTGAATATCCGGGTCATCGTCTTTCAAGGCATCTTTAATGGAAAGAAATAATTTTTCTTTATCAACATCTGCCAATGACGGGCAGCTCGCAGACCCGCTTTCTTCGCTCTCTGCCTCGCATATCTCCTCGAGTGTCTTTATCGTAAGGTTCCGGATATTCCTATTCGGGTCATTAAGATATTTTAGAAGAGGCTTTACGGTTTGCGTATCCTTTAATTTTCCCAGCGATTCGATGGCAGCGGATATTGTAAGGTGGTCGCCTGTGTTCAAAATATTCAAAAGGGGCATAACTGCATTCTTATCTCCTATTTCCCCCAATGACTCTATGGCTGCAAATTTTATCCACTCTTCGTCGGATAGAGCCTTTATTAATACATTTATAGCCCTGCCGTCTTTTAATAATCCGAGACTCGTAACAACAGACGCCCTTACATTCGGATCACGGTCATTCGATGCTGCTATCAGAGGATCCACAGCCTTTAAATCGCCAAACATTCCAAGGAGATCGGCGGCAAATTTTCTTACATCGTTATCCGTGCTTTTAAACTGTGCGACGATAGTCTCTACGTCATCGTTTCCTATCCGCTGCAATATTTCGATAGCCATATTCCTAACAGCCGCATCTTCGTCGGAAAGCAACGGGACTATCTTTTTTACAGTCTCTTTTCCCCTTATTTTAATGAGGGCATCGGTTGCTGCCTGCTGGACGCCTTTATTCCCGTCCTTTAAAAGCAGTATCAGCGGAGAAATAGCGGCATTATCTCCCTCATCTCCAAGCATCTCCGCTGCTTCGCGGCGGAACTGGCTGTCGGGGCTGCTTAATTGCTCGATGTATTTATCCAATTCGCTCATGTTTTCTATTCAGTTTCTGGTGAAAAATGACTTTTTCGAACGACTTTACCGGTGGATTATAAAACTTTTCCTTTCACCGCATTTTTTCTTTTGTTCCATAATAATTTCAAATAAATAGAGCAAAAGAAAAAATAACGGAAGTGAGAAAAATGTCATTTTTCACCACTATACTATTTATTCTTATGTCTTGCTCTTTTTCTCATCTTTTTTAATTTATGCTTTCGCATCTTCTTCCTTCTCTTTTTAACGACACTGCCCATATTTACCCCTCCTTTCTCTGTTTTCCGTTTAAGAGCGGCGGTGTATTTGTCAGAACCCAGTATAATTCTATGTTTTTTATAGTCTGTATGAACTTATCGAATTCTACAGGTTTCATTATATAACTATTAACCCCCAAATCATAGCTCTGCATTATATCTTCGTCTCTCTTCGATGTTGTAAGCATTATTACAGGAACTCTCTTTAATATAGGCTCGGCCTTTATTTTTTGTAAAATCTCTATGCCGTTTCTCTTCGGCAGATTCAAATCGAGGAGGATTAAGCCCGGAATAGGAAATTTTTTCTTATCCGAATATCCGCCTCTGTGAAGAAGAAAATCGAGAGCCTCTTCTCCATCCCTGGCAACATAGATATTATTTCCGATTTTCCCTTTCTTTAACGCCCTCATTGTCAGTTCTATATCATCGGGATTATCCTCTACTAAAAGTATATCGATAGTCTCGGTCATCATCTTCCTCCCCTCCAAAAAGACATTTAAACACAGAACTCAAAGGACAAAGATTAATAAAAATAAAACTTTATTTTGGACACAGATTAACACAGATTTTCATAATTAAAAAATTATAAAATAAATTATTTTCTGTGTATATCTGTGAAAATCTGTGTCCTATTTTTTTTGGTTTTTCTCTGCGTCCTCTGCGGCAAAAATTTTTAAAATCTTTGAAATTATACCACAAAAAAATAATTATGTAACTTTTTTAGGAATGGTAAAGAAAAATGTTGCCCCCCTCCCCTCCTCGGATTCTACCCTGATATTTCCTCCATGCAGTTCGATGACCCTCCTTACGATTGTAAGCCCTATCCCTGTCCCTTCAAATTCTTCGGGCTTGTGCAGCCTCTGAAATATCTCGAATATCTTTTTATGATACTCCTCAGCTATTCCCATGCCGTTATCTTTCACATAAAATTCCCACTCGCCGTCCCTGTTCTTGCACCCGATCTCTATCTCCGGAGGAATGCCTTTTTTTGTAAATTTCAAGGCATTGGTCAATAAATTGGAAAAAACCTGATATATTCGAACCTTATCGCAATTGATAACAGGCATTCCTCCTTTTATATCAATTTTGGCATTCCTTTCCTTTACCTGATACTGAAGCTCGTCTTTGATTTGCCCCAAAAGCACAGACACTCGAACATCTTCAAAAGGATTCGATACCCTGCCCAATCTGGATAGCTCAAGCAGGTCGTCAATCAAGGCTTGCATCTGCTTTACTCCGTTTTTTATCCTTTCCAAATAATGCCTTCCGTCTTCGTTAATCTTATCGCCGTAATCCTCCAACAAAAATCCGGAAAACCCGTTAATCGCCCTCAAAGGCGCTTTAAGGTCGTGAGAAACCGTGTAAACAAAATTTTCCAGTTCCTGATTGGTTTCCTTCAGTTTTATCTCGAGTTTCTTTTTTTCCGTTATATCCTTGCTTATGCCTACCGTTCCTATCACATCTCCCGCGCTGTTTTTAAGCTGCGATATGGTCAGGCTTATATCGATTAACCTTCCATCTTTTGTTTTCAATTTCGTTTCATAATTAGAAACGTTTCCATCTTCATTTAGCATCCTGAGTATATTTTGTCTTTCGGTTTTATTATAATAAAGCTCCTCTGCCGGGCTTCCGATAACCTCATCTCTGCCGTAGCCGAGCATATTTTCAGCGCCTTTATTAAACATCGTTATATTTTTAGCGAGGTCGGTTATAATTATCATATCCGCAGAATGCTCCACTATATTTTCCAGATATTCCTTCGATTCAAGGAGCGCAGTATTTAAAAGTTCAAGCTTTTCTATCAGCCTTGTCTTATCTTCTTCCCTTTTTTTCCTCTCGTTTACGAGCCGCCATATTATCTTTGCGGAGAGAGCGCCGAGAACCTCTATATCATCCCTATCCTCCATTATCCTATCGGATATAGAATTGTCTCCTGTAAGATTCAATACAACATCTATATGATTTTTTCGTAAAAAATCGGCATAGTTGGAGGCAGTTGGAATGCCAAGCTCTTCTGCAATTTTTAAACCAGGCGCATTGCCGTCTATATCGGCAACGCCTACCACCTCTATATCCTTATCTTCACACAGGATGGGAAGCAGGGCAGAGCCTCCCCTGCCTGCGCCGATTAGGAAAGCTTTTTTCATAAATAATGATACTGCAAAAACTTTTTCTGAACGCCTTTTTAATTTTTCTTTGCTCCTCTAAGTATATTTAAAAAAATAGGGCAAAAGAAAAATTAACGGAAGCGAAGAAAAAGGTTTTTGCAGTAACTATTATAAATGCGCATTTGTTGATAAAAAATACTCAACCACCTTTTCCAATATCTCTTTTATATCCAGAGTAGGTTTATAACCTACCAATTTATTTATTTTTGCAATATCCGGCACCCTTCTAAGCATATCCTCGAAACCCTCTTCGTAAGCCTTATCGTAAGGAATATATATAATCTCGGACTTGCTTTTTGTTATCTCCTTTACCAGACGGGCAAGCTCGAAAATGGTTATCTCTTTTCCGTGCCCGATATTAAATACCTCTCCAACCGATCTGGGGTGATTCATAAGCTCGACGATGCCCCTTACCACATCGCCTACATAGGTGAAACTTCTGGACTGCTTTCCGTCTCCATAGACGGTAATAGGGTGTCCGAGCAGCGCCTGTTTTACGAAACTCGGTATTACCATACCGTATCTGCCCGTCTGTCTGGGACCGACCGTGTTAAAAAACCTGACGACTATTATAGGAAGTCTTTTCTCTCTCCAATACGCAAGGGCAAGAAACTCGTCTATTGCCTTCGAGCAGGCATAGCTCCACCTTCCGTTCTTTGAAGATCCGATTACCATATCATGGTCTTCCTTAAAAGGCACATTGTTATTCTTTCCATATACCTCCGATGTAGATGCTATCATCACCTTTTTCTTCTTTTTATTTGCGCACTTTAATACCAATTCCGTTCCATAGATATTGGTTTCTATAGTATTTACCGGGCTTTCAATTATAAGCTTCACGCCTACTGCCGCCGCCAGATGGTATATCACATCGCACCTGTCTACAAGTTCCGCTAATAACGGCTCGTTTTTAATCGTATCGATAGTGTAATAAAATTTTGAGTTATCTTTAAGATGCTCGATGTTCTCGATGCTTCCCGTTGAGAGGTCGTCAATAATAAATACTTCGTCGCCCCGCTTTAAAAGCTCTTCCGATAAGTGAGAGCCGATGAACCCTGCCCCGCCTGTTATCAAAACCTTTGCCATTTTACCTCCATAAATAGACGCCACTGAAAAATGACTTTTTTGAACGACTTTTTCCGGTGGATTATAGAAACTTTTCCTTACACCGCATTTTTCTTTTGTTCCTTACAAGTATTAAAAATAAAGCAAAAGAAAAATTAACGGAAGTGAAAAAAAGGTCATTTTTCAGTGTGAATTAACTAATTTTTCATACATCCCTTCCATATCCCTTGCCAATCTCTCTATATCAAACCTCTCCTTAACGCCCATCCTCCCCATTCTACCCATATCTTTTGCCATTTCAGGGTTACTTAGTAGAAATTTAATTCCTTCAGCCAATGAATCCGAATCATTTGAATCTATTAATATTCCTTCACAATATATCCTACCCCTTGACCCTTGACCCTTGACCCTTGACCCTTCTTCAAACAGGTCTCTCACCCCTCCCACATCCGCAGCGATTACGGGTTTCCCCGAAGCCATAGCTTCTATGATAGACACAGGGGTACCCTCATTAAAAGATGTAAGAACCAATATATCGAGGTCTGCATAAACCCTCTCCAAACTTTTTCTCCAACCGGCAAAAATTACATCTTCATTTATACCATAATCTATAGAACATTTCTTCAATTCTTCTCCTAATTCCCCGTCTCCGATAATCAGAAATTTAACTTTTCTATTTTCCTCCCGTTCCTTATACTTTTTTGCCCCGTCTAAAAACATTCTATGATTCTTTACAGGAACCAATCTGCCGACAATGCCTATAAGCTTTATATCTTCTTCCAGTCCCAATTCTTTTCTAAAAGAGCCGCAATATTTTTCAACCTCGTAAAACGGAGAGAGATTTAATCCAAGGGGAATAAGCTCTAACTTATCGAACGAGACAATCTTAAATTTTTCCGAAAGCTCGCTTATTTGTTTCTTGCTTATCGCAATTATCTTATCGGTAAATTTTGACAAGAATCTTTCAACAAAGATAAACAGTTTTGTCTTGAGAGGACTAAAATAACTGTGAAATACATGACCGTGGAAGGTGTGAACCAAATAGGCTTTATTGGAAATACGAAGGGCTTGTATTATATTATAGATTATACCTGCAACTCTGCCAAGTGTTCCAGCCTTTGCAGTATGAGTATGAATTATATCCGGTTTCTCCCTTATAATAAGTCTTAAAATCTTATAAAATGCAATAATGTCATCCTCCCATGAAATTTCTCTCCCAAGCTCCTTTATGATTATAGGCCTGACATTATTCGTCTCTGCAAGATACATCATATTACCTTCGTTCTGTCCTATAACACCTGTTACGAGCAATGAATCGAATTTATCGTTATTCAACCACTTTGTTAACAAAATAGCGTGGACGGCAGGTCCCCCTATGTTGAGCCTCGCAATGATTCTTAATATTTTTATCTTTTTCAATTAACTTAAAACCTAAGAAAAATATATCCGCAAATTTCGCAGATTACCGCAGATTAAAACAAAATATTTTCTTAAAAATCTGTGTAATCTGCGTAATCTGCGGATTAATCAGTTTTTTTGTTCCTAAAACAGGGCGTAAATAAACGGCGCTACTGCCGAGCTTTCGGTAAATATGATAAGCAGCCCCATTAAAAGCAGCATTATCACAATCGGCGCAAGCCACCATTTTTTTCTCTCCTTTAAAAACTCCCAGAACTCCGCAAAAATCTTAAATTTCCCCATATATCCTCCCGTTCAAAATTAATATCTGGGGAAACTTTTTCTAAGCGACTTTTTAATTTTTCTTTTGAACCATAATGCAAAGCCATAAATCAGAGCAAAAGAAAAATTAACGGAAGCGAAGAAAAAGTTTCCCCAGATTAAAATCAATCCAATTCAAATTCTTTTTTCCAATCCACATCTCCTTTCAAAGCCGTCTGTTGTTTTTTATCCAAAAGGAAATTTCCCATTGCCAGATAATCCATATCTGTTCTCATAAAACATTTGTATGCCTCTTCAGGTTTGCATACAATAGGCTCTCCCCTCACATTGAAAGATGTGTTTATAATCGCAGGAACTCCGGTCAATTTATAATATTCGCTTATCAAATCATAGTAAAGGGGATTATCATCCCGTTTTATCGTCTGAATTCTGGCTGAATAATCGAGGTGGGTAACAGCAGGGATTACCCTCTTATCTTCTCTGACAGGCGCTACCAATAACATATACGGAGATTCTATATCGTCCCTTATATCGAAATATTCCGATGTTTTCTCTCTCAAAACAGAAGGAGCAAAGGGTCTGAAGGCCTCTCTGAATTTTATCTTCATATTGACCGTATCCTTCATTTCTGGAAATCTGGCGTCTCCAAGTATGCTTCTACTCCCCAATGCCCTTGGACCGAACTCCATTCTACCCTGAAACCAGCCAATAACATTCTTTTCTGCAATAAGCCCGGCAGTCTTTGATACAAGTCTGTCGTTTTCGAGCTCTTCAAATGGAATATTATGCTCATTAAGAAATTTCTTTATATATTCGTTAGAAAAGGATGGACCTAAATATGATGCCTTCATGCCGTCCTTCTTTCCATCTATCTTTCTCTCATTTCCAAGGTATCGATACCATATAAACTGTGCCGCGCCGAGAGCGCCGCCGGCATCTCCTGCGGCAGGCTGAACAAATATATTTTCAAAAGGGGTCTCCCTGATAATCCTCCCATTCGCAACGCAATTTAAAGCCACACCGCCTGCAAGACAGATATTCTTTAATCCTGTCTCCTTATAAAGCCTCTTTACCATCCTCAACATTGCTTCTTCCGTAACTGTCTGAGCGCTTCTTGCAATATCGAGGTATTTTTGATCCATCTTTGTCTCGGATTTTCTCGGGGGCATGCCAAAGAGTTTGTTAAAATTCCCATTGGTCATCTTCAGGTCATCGAGATAACCAAAATATCTCATATTCAGCTTAAATGAGCCGTCCTCTTTCAAATCTATAAGCTCGTTCATTATCAAATCTACATATTTAGGCTCTCCATAAGGGGCTGCTCCCATAAGCTTATATTCCCCGCTGTTGACCTTAAAACCGCAGTAGTATGTAAAGGCGCTGTATAAAAGTCCAAGGGAATGTGGGAATTTTATCTCGTGCGTAATGTTTATATTATTCCCCTTTCCAAATCCAAAACTTGTAGTTGTCCATTCCCCTACCCCATCTGCCGTAAGTATGGCAGCCTCTTTAAAGGGGGATGGGAAAAAGGCGCTGGCTGCGTGTGACTCGTGATGCTCTGTAAAAATAATCTCGCCGTTGTAACCAAGCTCTTTTTGTATAAGCTGGGGTATCCAAAGTTTCTGATGAATCCACAGAGGCATTGCCTGAATGAATGATTTAATGCCAAGAGGGGCTACGGAGAGATATGTCTCAAGTATCCTTTCAAACTTTATAAAGGGCTTGTCATAGAAACCAACATAATTAATCTCGTTAACCCCTATCCCTGCCTCTGAAAGACAGTATTTTATGGCATTATGGGGAAAACGGAAATCATGCTTCTTTCTTGTAAACCTCTCCTCCTGTGCAGCGGCAATAATCTCGCCGTCTCTCATAAGACACGCCGCAGAATCGTGGTAATAACAAGAAATGCCGAGTATATACATGATGTTAAACTTATTCTTCTTCTAATATCTTTAAAAACTCATAGGCATTTACTGTAACAAACTCCTTAATCTTTAAGTTCTTGTAAATATGCCTATTTTCAGATATAAGATAATCAACCTTCATAAATTCAGCAAAGGCAGCAATCAAGGCATCGCCTTCCTTTAATTCTTTCTCATTTTGGTACTTATTGAATAACTTTACTGGAATATCCACCATAGAGTGGTACTCAATTTGTTCGCCAGAATATATCAACTCATAAAAATCTCCTTCTAAATCTTCGGGAATATTTCTTTGAACCTCCTTGCGAATGATTTCTGGAATCAGTAGTCTGAAATCTTTATCTCCTTTAATCATAAGTTTTATCGCATCAAGGAGCTTAATGGAGGATTCTTTTCCTGATTCATTATCAAGTCCCAAGATATATTCATTTGCGTCCAAAATAACTTTCATAATCCTCTTTCCATATCTTTTGTCTCGTTTTTCTCAACTTTCGTAATATTTCATTTTCCGTCTTTCCCAATTCTAATCCACCACGGGCTTGTATCTTTTTACGAAGTTTCTCCAGATAATACGAGAACCTCTCTCCTTCTCTTCCCTCTTTTTGATTTTCTCGTGAAGCCTTCAAAAAATCTATAAAATCCAAAACTTCTGACTTTTTTTCTTCAGGTAATTCCCTCAGTCTAAAGATAATCTTTTCCTCACTTCTATCTATCTTGATAGGCATTTTTAATCCCCTCCTTTCCCCTAAGTATTTTTTACATCTTAGTTATTTCTTCTTTCATTTCATCAAATGATATTTTTTTTCCCAATTTAAAGTCCTCTCTTGACTTTTCAATAATCTCATGAAATTCAGGATTTGTGCTTAAAGCTATTGATTCCTCATCAACATTTTTCAGGGAAACAATTGCAGCTACGGGTTTGTCATTATATTTTAATATCAGAATTTCATCATCAACTTCTTTGGCATACTCAGATAGTGGTTTAAATGCCTTCTCCAAATCGATTGTTTTCATAATTTTACCTCCTTTCCAGCAATAAATAATGTATTGCCTTCCTTATAACCCACTGCAAGGATTTTTACAACATCAGGTTCATCTGGTGTGATATCATAAAATATCCGAAGTTTTCCTATTCGTAATTCCCATGGGGCAATTGGATTAGGACGCAGAGGCTTTCTATTTCTTGTCTCTTTCAAAGGCTCATGGAAAAGTTGTTTTTCAATTCCATCCATTACTAAAATTCGTTGATTTGCGTTTAGGCACTTGAAATGCTCCTTGACGCAATTGGCAAATTCTATTTTGTATGCCATATTTATTCCAATTTTTTATGTTTAGAGAAACTATCCTTTTGAAGTAAATATTTAACAATTTTTGAATTTTATAAATTCCCGGATTGAACAATTCATCCTCTCCTCTTTTTTCTTTCTGTCTTCAGGCTCGGGTAAAAGTCCCAATTTTTCAGCCTCTCGTATACTGGCAGTTAAAGTCTCCAATCGTTCTTCAGGGGTTTTACGCAGATTTCTTTTTATCGTCTCTATGTTTACCAGAGATAATTTCCTCATCTAAAACTGTCTCCTATACAATTCTTTTTTAAATGTCTTTGCCTCTCTACTCTGCCAATAACTTTCTCGAGCTTTTTCTATTTTCCTATCTAAAAAGTCTTTTCCGATAACGAAGCTTATTATTCTAAAGGGCGTAAATATAACAAAATACATCAAACCGAGCAGTATCCTTGTATTTACCCACCCCAATGCCTTTGCAAACAGCATCCAGTAATCATAAAGCTTCTTAAAAAAATCTCTCATTTTAAAATCCCCTGTCTTTCAATTTTTCCCATATCTTCTTATTTTCAGCAGACGTTATCTTATGTAAAAATTTTGCTGCCCCTTCTAACCAGCAGAGTTTATCCTTTGCCGACATCTGCATGTAAGCTTTTATATCCTCTAAATTAAACATCTCATCGGATTTTCTTTTATTTCTTTTCATTTAAGGAAATTATAAAAATTTGTCGCAGAGTTCACAGAGAACACAGAGAAAAAAACTAACCTTTTTTGACACAGATGGACACTGATTATTTATGATTTTTATGGTTCTTTATTTCTGTGTTAATCATAATTTATCTGTGTCTTTCAGTGTCTTTATTTATTTTGTCTTTCTCTGTGACCTGTGGCTAATTAGTTCACACTGAAAAATGACCTTTTTTTCACTTCCGTTATTTTTTCTTTTGTT